>JAADDP010000152.1 GCA_013153825.1 Campylobacterota bacterium | reverse complement strand
TGGTCATTTTTTAGGCAAAAATCGTCGATTTTCGAGAATAGATAAAATCTATTAATATATTAAATATTTTTGATTAAAAATAGATACTATTGACTCAATATTAAATATAAATTTTAATTCAAATCATTAAGTATTAATTTTTTTCATTTAATTATACTTCAAAAAAAAATTGCTAAAATAGAGTAAAACTCTATAGTGAGATGGATATATGGGAAAAGTAAAAAAGATATTTGAGTGTCAATCCTGTGGTTTCCAATCCCCAAAGTGGTTGGGAAAGTGTACCAACTGTGGAGATTGGGATAGTTTAATAGAGCTTAATGCTGAAAGGTCAACCTCATCAACAATTAAGGCTACACCAATTACGGAGATTGAGAAGGAGGATATTAGCCGTTTTAGCTCTGGAAGTGAAGAGTTGGATCTGGTATTGGGGGGTGGAGTTGTAGATGGCTCTCTCGTCCTTATAGGAGGTAGTCCTGGTATTGGAAAATCTACACTTCTTCTCAGGGTGGCTGGAAGCGTAGCAGAGAGGGGAGATAGGGTTCTATATGTATCTGGGGAGGAGTCGGCAGGTCAGATAAAGATTAGAGCAGAGAGATTGGGGGCAAATTACGATACACTATATCTTCTACCTGAGATAAATCTAGAGACCACCCTTGAGGAGATTTCAAAAAATGGCTACTCTCTCATAGTTATAGACTCAATCCAGACACTCTATTCCAGTGAAAGCCCATCAGCCCCCGGCTCTGTTACTCAAGTTAAGAATGTAACTTTTGAGCTTATGAGGGTGGCAAAGAGTCTAAATATTGCAATCTTTATTATTGGACATATAACTAAAGAGGGTTCAATAGCCGGACCTAGAGTTTTAGAGCATATGGTGGATACCGTTCTATACTTTGAGGGTGATGCAAATCTGGAGATTAGAATACTTAGGAGCTTTAAGAACCGTTTTGGAAGTACAAATGAGGTTGGAATCTTTGAGATGACAAAGGGGGGCTTAATAGATGCAAAGACCATATCAAATAGGTTCTTTAATAAGAAAAAACTTGCATCTGGTTCAGCATTAAGTGTTATGATGGAGGGGAGCAGACCAATAGTTGTCGAGATACAGGCACTGGTCACAGAGAGCTACTCCCACCCTAAGAGAAGCTCAAGTGGCTTTGATAATAATAGGCTAAATATGCTATTGGCACTGCTTGAGAAGAAGCTGGATATACCACTTAGAACATATGATGTCTTTGTCAATATATCTGGAGGAATTAGGGTAAATGAGCCTAGTATAGATTTGGCAGTTATAGCATCAATATTGAGTTCATATAGAGATAGAGAGTTGAACAGCAAGAGCATATTTCTTGGTGAGGTTAGTTTAACTGGTGAGATAAGAGAGGTCTCATCACTAATACAGAGGTTGAAAGAGGCTCAAACACAAGGTTTTGATAGGGCAATTGTCCCAAATAGACCGATAGAGGATATTGATATTAAATACTATGTGGTCGGTGATGTCTCGAAGATAGTGGAGTGGATGTAGAGAGTATCTATTTAAATAGACACAACTCTCTTAAGTGGCACTCCTTTATGATATACTGCTCATATCTATCTCTAAACTCTTGAGGTATTGAGAAGCCATCTCTATTTAACCTCTCATCTACAAAGAGTATCTGAGTTCTCCCCTTCTTCATATAGATAGCTCCAATACTGCTCTTGTCCCTCTTCAGCCTATCGTAGCTATCTACAATTATGCTTCTATTGACATCTTTGGAGGTTGGAAATATTATAACATCTGCATCATCAATACCCTTAGCCTTAGATACAGAGAGTTTCGATATAAACCACTTTTTACTACTGAAATATCTGATAGTATTCCCATCCCTCCTTATGAGTGAGAGTATCTCATTAATCTTCTCTATATTAAAATTTGCAAAACCCAATAGTGGTATCAGTAGAGCTATAAATAGATTTTTAAGTCCCATTTTATATCCTTTAGAACTGTTATTTAACAACATAATAGCATAATTAAATATAAAATTCAATATTTAACTATAATATATCATGAAGAGTGTTTGCTTCTTCCATCCACTTATGGAGTCTATCCCACTCTCTATTCTCTATCATATCTCTACACAGTATCAACTCTCTATGGAATGCCTCTATAGCTCTAAGTAGATTCTCCCTATTCTGCCTAAATATATCCTCCCACATATCTGGTGAGCTTTTTGCAATTCTACTCATATCTCTAAAGCCACCACCGGCTAATGCCACTATATTTTTGGCATCCTCCTGCTTCATTACTGAATTTGCAATTGAGTAGCTAACTGCATGTGGCATATGTGATATAAATGCAGCGTGTCTATCATGCTCTCTAGCATCCATGAATACAACTTTAGATTTTATATCTCTAAATAGCTTTAGAGCAACCCTCTTCTGGAGTTTACCACTCTTGTCTATATCACACACAACCATAATCTTATTTGTATATAGACCCTCAAGAGATGCTCTTGGTCCAAACTTCTCCGTCCCAGTCATTGGATGTGCAGTTACGACATTTCTCCTCAAGCTCTTTGGAATACTCTCAGAAATCTTTGCTTTACTACTACCAAAATCTATAATTGTGGTATCTCTAGATACACCATTGAGCATCTTTATGGTCTCAACTATAGCATCTACAGGAATTGTCAATATAATTACATCACAACCCCTTATAGTCTCAAAATCCCCAACCTCATCAACCAATTTTAGTTCGATTGCATCTCTCATATGCTCTCTATTATGGTCATAACCTATAATGTGGTATCTCTTTGGAAAACTTTTAAGTGCCAAACCGAGAGACCCCCCCATTAATCCTAAGCCGACTATTCCTATATCCATAGCTTTCTCCCTTATTTAAATTTTGATTATAGCACTTTTTTAGTGAAAAAAAGATACACTAATAGTTATTCTAAAAAAATATATACAGTTTAAGGAACAATTAATCTTATGGGTAGAATTTTATCATTATCAATCACATTGACCTCTCTAGTTTTTGCAGAGCAGATTAGCTCAATTGAGTATAGGGGGCTATATCATCTATCCCCAGATATGGCTTCAGAGATTTCAGGTATCAGAGAGGGGGATAGCTTCGATATAAAGAGGATAGATAGAGCCATTAAGAAGCTCTATAAGATGGGCTACTTCTCCGATATAGTTGTATCTATCAATGATGGGGGAAAGCTCATATTCAATTTTAAAGAGAAGTCATCAATCTCAAGATTGGATATAAAGGGGTATAGCTCAGATGAGGAGAAGGAGGCTCTATTCATTGAGTTAGGCTTAAAGAAGGGGGATTTATATGATAAGGAGAAGATTGAGAGGGCAAAAAGGAGACTGATTAAGAGGATAGAGAGGGAGGGCTACTATGATACCGTTGTTGAGGTCAAGGTTGAACCAAAACCTGACAGTATGGCCATAACATTTGAGGTCAATAAGGGTGAGAAGATATATATCAAGAAGATAGAGTTCAATGGGGCAGATAGTATAGATATTGATGAGCTTGAGAGTCAACTAGCAAATAGAGAGAGAGATACCCTAGGGTGGATGATAGGTTTCAATGATGGTGTGGCTAAGCTTGATGAGTTGGAGATGGATGCTAAAAAGGTTCAAGAGTACTATCTATCCAAAGGGTATCTGGATGTTAAAGTGGGAACTCCTCTATTGAGAGTTGATAATAGCTCCTACACTGCAGAGATAATATATGATATTGAGGAGGGGGATAAATATAGGGTCAAGGGTGTAGATATTGTTGGACTCTTCGACTCTCTCAATAGAGATGAGATTATGGATAATCTCCAAATTAAGAGTGGAAAGATATTTGATATAAATAAGATGAAGAGAGATGTGGAGTATATAAGAGAGAAGGTTGCAAATCTTGGATATGCATATGCTAAGGTATCGCCACGTTTCAATAAAAATGGTATGGATAAAGTTGTAGATATAAACTATATAGTCTCTGCAGGGAGAGAGGTCTATATAAATGATGTAATCATATCTGGAAACTACTCAACAAAAGATAGTGTAATCAGAAGAGATATATATTTAGCCCCTGGAGATAGGTTTAGTCTTAGAGATTTAAAAGATAGTGTAAATGCACTAAAGAGAAGAGGTTACTTTGAGAGTGTCGATATTAGACCTAGAAGGATTGATGATGGGAAGATAGACCTAATTGTTAAGGTGAAAGAGACATCTACGGGAACGGTTCAGGTTGGTGGAGGGTATGGCTCATACCAGAAGTTTATGGTCAATGCAGCTATATCTGATAGAAACATATTTGGCTCTGGAATTAGCTCAAGCCTTAGCATGGATATATCTAGAGTATCAAGTAACTACTCATTCTCAATAAACAACCCCAAACTATTTGATAGCGACTATAGCTTTGGATTTAGCCTCTATAAGAATAAGTATGAGTATCCAACATATAGACACGATACCTTTGGAACAGGTATGAATATAGGTAAACAGCTCAGTAGAAATCTACATGGATATATAGGGTATAGCTATAGCGAGAATGATATAGATACAAATGATACGACAAACTCTCTAATAAGCAGTGTATTTAGTGATGAGGATTTGAGCTATGCAAAGAGTACATTGAGTATAGGAATTACATATGACTCTACAGATGACTACTTTGTGCCTAGAAGAGGTGTAATAGTTAGTGGAAGAGTTGCATATTCAGGTGCTGGAGGGGATGAGAAGTTTACCGAATACTCCACAAAACTTGGACTCTACTATGGAGTTAAGGATATTATCGATTACGACCTCATATTTAGATATAAGTTAAAGGCTAATGTTCTACAGGATAATGGTCACATATCTGGTCCAGAGAGGCTGTTTTTAGGAGGTGTCTCATCAATTAGAGGGTATAGAGCCTACACAATTGCACCTTCAATATATGGAACTAATGAGGATGGAGAGACAACAAGAAAGATAATTGGTGGTACAAAGAGCCTTGTTAACAGTATTGAGGCTAGTATACCTCTCTCCACAACTCTTAAAATGAGATTAACATTCTTTTTAGATTATGGGATGATAGGTGTGGATAGCTTCGATGAGATAAAGAGAGCAAGTTATGGGACATCTATAGAGTGGTACTCCCCTATAGGACCTGTAAACTTGATATTTGGTAAGGCGATAGATAAGGGGGTTCTTGAGACAACCTCATCATTTGAGTTCACAATTGGAAGAAAATTTTAAATATTAAATTTTTTTTAAAAAAAATTACTAAATTTATTGCTAATTTTATTTTAATTTGATATAATTTTACAGACAGAATATAAAAGTAGTTAAGTTTATATGCTAGATAGACTCATAACCTCCTTTTGATTTTATTTAATATTTATATTCTGTTCGGATATTTTAGCTTGTAATACAATATATCTCTAACTCCTCCCTCCCATACCCATTTTAAGAGAAAAAGCTAAAATATCCTCCCCGCACTCCTTCTTTAAAGCTTTTATATTGTAGTTTTCATATAAAAAATGGAGATTTTATGTTAGATGTTCTGGTTATTGGTTCTGGTGGTGCAGGATTGACTGCTGGGCTAATTGCAAAGGCTAAAGGGGCAGATGTTCTAATCGTCTCAAAAGATGCTATAACCTCATCACAGAGTGCCATGGCTCAAGGTGGAATAAACTCAGCTCTTGGAAATGTGGAGGAGGATAGTGTAGATTTACACATAGGAGATACCCTTAAGGCATCATACTCTCTAGCCTCTTCAGAGATGGTTGATAGAATGTGCAGAGGTGCTATAAATGCTGTTGAGTGGCTAGATAGGCTTGGGGTTCCATTCAATAGAACTCCAGAGGGGAGAGTTGCACAGAGAGCCTTAGGTGGGGCATCAGCAAAGAGGGCATGTTACTCCCAAGACTACACAGGGCTAAAGATTATACAGACACTATTTGATAATACTCTAAAGGAGAATATTCCACATCTTGAAAATAGATTTCTACTAAATTTGATAGTTGAAGATGGTAGAGTTAAGGGGGCAACTTTTCTAAATATTGAGACGGGAGATGTTGAGCAGATTTTAGCAAAGAGTACAATATTGGCAACAGGAGGTTTCGGCTCTCTCTATAGAAACTACACCACAAATGCGTTAAATGCCACCGGTGATGGGGTAGCTTCAGTTTTAAGAGCTGGTGGTATTTTATCAAATATGGAGTTTATCCAGTTTCATCCAACTGCAATGAAGAGTTCCCTAATATTGGTGAGTGAAGGGGCTAGGGGTGAAGGGGGTTATCTAGTAAACTCAAATGGAGATAGATTTATTGATGAGCTTCTGCCGAGAGATGTAGTATCCAGAGCCATATTCAATGAGATTATATCGGATAGAGATGTATTTATAGACCTTAGACATCTCGGAGAGAAGAGGCTACTTGAGCTACTACCTCAAGAGCTTCTACTATGTAGAGTCCATGAGGGGATAGACCCAGTTAGAGAGCTTATCCCAATCAGACCAGTATCACACTACACTATGGGTGGTATAGATGTAGATAGCAAATTTAGGGTAAATGGTTTAGATGGTCTCTATGCCGTTGGAGAGTGTAGTAACTCTAAGGTTCACGGTGCAAATAGGCTTGGTGGAAACTCGCTACTAGAGATTGTAGCATTTGGTATGGAGGTTGGAGAGATTGCAGTAGATGAGTTGAAGGAGGTGACTACACCATCAACTGAACAACTCAATAGAGATAGGGGCTATATAGATGAGATATTTAATAGAGATGTTGAGGAGAACTTCTACCAGCTGGAGAACAACTTAGGAGAGAAGTTCTATAAGTATGCAGGAATTATTAGAGATGATAGTGGTCTAAAACTTCTAAAGAGGAGGTTGAGTAGTATCGATATATCAAAATATGGTATCTTAGATAGGGCTAGAGGTTATAATAGAAACTTAACAGATTTTTTACAGTTTCTCAATCTTCTAGATGTGGGAAGAGCAGTTGTAGAGTCTGCAATAGCGAGAGAGGAGAGTAGAGGTGCTCACTTCAGAGCCGATTTTCCAGAGAGTAGTGGTAAATTTCTGGGTGAATTTCACATCTATAGATATGGAGATGAGCTAAAATATAGATTTGTAGAGAGGGAGAGTTTATGAGAATAGATATAAAAAGAGGAGATGAGTTTCAGGAGTTTAAAGTTCCATTTAAATCTGCAACACTCTTGAAGGCACTATACCATATTAAATCGTATATAGACCAGAGTTTAACCTTCGATGCAAATTGCCGATATGGGGTATGTGGAACATGTGCAGTTCGGGTAAATGGTAGAGAGGTTTTAGCCTGTTCACATAAGATTGTTGATGGAGATGTGGTTGAGCCACTTAGAAACCATAAAGTTCAGAGAGACCTCAAGGTTGCCAGAGATGTGGGAAGAGACCTTAAGAGGGTGAGAGGATGGATTGACTCTATAGAGGATATTGAGACCATATCAGATGGGAATATTGTTAAGCTTGAGAAGCAGAGTGACTGTATACTATGCTCATCATGCTACTCTGCATGTCCAATATTTGAGGTAAATGTGGATTTTATAGCTCCATTTGCATTTACTAGAGCCTATAGATATCTTTTAGATGTTAGAGAGGGTGATAAGAGGGGTAAAATAGACTCAATTCAGCAGAATGGAGTATGGGATTGTACACTCTGTGGAGCTTGTAGCGAGGCTTGTCCACAAAATATAGATATTAAGAGTGATATCTTAATGTTGAGGAGTGAATCTAGTAGATTTGGATATTTTGACCCAAACTTTAACTTAATGAGCTTTTAGACTTCCTATCTCTTCTATGCTCAAACCAGTTTTAAGGGAGATTGTTTCAATATCTAAAATATCAAGTAGATTTTTAGCTATTTGTATCTTCTCCTCTTTTCTCCCCTCCTCCTTAGCCGTCTCTTTGGCATAATCCATCACATTTTTATAGTCCAATCTAGCCTTTAAATCCAGCTGATAGGCAAACTGTTTATCTCTATCAAGTGCCAAAAACTCTGCCACATCAAACGCCTCCTTAATTGGCTTATACTCTTCAAGTTTTGGAGGGATATAGTCAATTTTAGCTAAATTTGATAGATACCAAATCCAGTAATCAAGATGTGTAGATAGTTCCCTATCACTCTTTTTAAATTTGGGGATTTCAATATAGTAGTAGGTGAGTTTATCATAGAAAACCTCTTTACTTTTGGTATCTATAAGCTGAATTTTCCGAATATACTCTTCAGAGTCATCCATTTTAAACTCCAATATCCCTATAAAATAGACTCGCTTTAGGTAGTAGTCCCAACTCCCCTTTTTAGACTGCTCCTGAATTGGAAAGGTTGTGTAGTAGACACTTCTATCTCTAAAATATTTCTGCTTGGAGCGTTGAAGCTCCACAATAAAGTTATCTCCCCTCTCATCGGTGCAGTAGATATCAAAAATCGCCTTTCTATCTAAAATATTTAATCCTAGCTTCTCCAAATTTCTATAGGTAATATCCACTATTTTATACTCAATATCCAATAAATCATTTAAGAAGCTGATGAGAACCGATTTATTCTCCTCCGTTCCAAAGATATGTTTAAATCCAAAATCCGTAAATGGGTCTATATATTTGCTCTTAACTAAACAGATGATTTACTCCTTTTTTAACAATTATACCGTAGAAAATCTACCATTACTTAGGTTTATACTCTTCTTCAGATATCTTCTACACCAGTTAAAAAATAGTCTATCTGGATTTACTCGGCTATCTATTGGAGTTCTATTTAAAATATACTCTGTAAGCTGTTTTGCAAGATATGGAGAGAATAGAAAGCCTCTCCCACCTACCCCATTTAAGATATAGATATTGGAAAGTTTTTTTAGTGGGGCTTTTGCTCCACAAACAATCTTTGGG
>JAADDP010000158.1 GCA_013153825.1 Campylobacterota bacterium | reverse complement strand
TGGGTTCGATGTTACTGCTTGAAGCATCTCTAACTAGAGGAGATATATACTCATATAGACCAGATGAGAGGATTGAGTTTATCGGAAATAGAAACGGTATGACCATACCCATAAGAAATAGAGCTATGTTAAAGAGGCTACTAAACCGTAGGGTTAAGAGGGGTAGAGGCTCAAGATACCTACTCCACGGCTCTAGAGATAGAGTCTTAAATTTAATTGAGGAGATTTTAGATGAAAATAGTGGCATCGATACAGGCGAGACTCAACTCACAGAGACTACCTAGAAAGGTATTGAGAGAGATTGATGGTAAGCCGATGCTATGGCACCATATTCAGAGGTTAAAGCACTCAAGACTATTGGATAATATAGTTGTGGCTACAACTACAGAGAGCGTAGATGATGAGATTGTAGATTTCTGTAAAAAATATGGAGTAGATTACTATAGAGGTAGTGAGGATGATGTGTTGGATAGGGTAGCCTCCATGGTTGAAGATAGGGGTATAGATATACATGTGGAGTGTTTTGGAGACTCCCCCCTAACAGACCCACATATAGTTGATGAGGTTGTAGGATACTACCTAAAACATAGAGATAGTTTTGACTTTGTATCAAACTCCCTTAAGACGACATATCCCCCAGGGCAGGAGGTGCTGGTCTATAGTGGAGAGAGTCTTATAGATGCAAATAGGAGAGTCCCCAATGGTGACCCCCTGAGGGAGCATGTGAGTATCCACATAACGGAGTATCCAGATAGGTATAGATTGAAAAATTTAGAAGCCCCCCACTTCTATAACTATCCAGATATATATCTAGAGGTTGATACGGCTGAAGATTTTGAGATGGTCAGCTCCATATTTCACCACTTCCACTCTAGAGCCATATCCCACTTCTCACTAGCTCAGATATTGGATTTTCTCTCAAAAAATGGCCATCTGGTTGAGTTAAATAGGGGTGTGGAGAGGAGATGGAGAGAGTTTAGAGAAGATGGGTAGATATAGAGCCTTAATAGTTGGGTCTGGAAAGATAGCTGGGCTATATGATAGTATAGATGGTGATTACACATATAGTCATGCAAAAGCCTATAGCCAAAATGGTGATGTGGAGTTGGTATGCTGTTGCGATTTAGATATATCAAAGGCTAAGGAGCTATCTAAGAAGTATAATATAGAGAACTTTTCCAATGATTTTTTAGATGCGATAGAGATTTACCATCCAGATATTGTATCTATCTGCACTCCAGATAATACCCACTTTAAAGTTACTATATCAATATTAGATTTGGATGCTCCACCAAAAGTTATCTTTTTGGAGAAACCTGCCTGTCGAGATAGAGATGAGCTAAACTCTCTAATAGAGATTTCCAATAAGAGGGGGGTAGCGATAGTTGTAAACCACTCTAGAAGATTTGACCCTCTACACCAGAGCCTAAAGATGAAGATAGCAGATGGATATTTTGGGGAGGTCATTAGAGTAGATGCCATATACTATAGTGGTTGGCAACATAATGGAATTCATACGGTAGATACATTAAATTTTCTATTTTCAGAGGGTATAGATTTTGAAAAACTCTTAAATATATCAGATAGCCCATATGTGGGTGATTACAACTTAGACTTTATGTGCAGATTGGAGAGGAGTGGGGCGTTAACCTACATCACAGCAGTTGATGAGAGATACTACCAGCTATTTGAGTTTGACCTTAAGTTTGAGAGGGGTAGAGTTAAGATTGAGGATTTTGGAAGTAGGGTAAGATATGAGGAGGTGACCATAAACCATATGGGTGAGAGGGTCTTAGTTGAGAGAGATTTAGATATATCTCTATATGGTAGCTCCCCTATGGAGTCTGCTGTAGATAAGATTGTGGCATATCTAAAGGGTGAGGTTGAGCTGGTCGGCTACCTAATAGGTGATATATCTGATACTATGAGTATAATATGGAGAGGATTGAGTTGGGTAAGATAGATTTAAGTAGTCCAGAGTTGGCGATAAATGGTGGTAAGAGGGTTAGAGATAGAGGCTGGTTGGATAACTTTACAACAGGTGATGAGGAGAAGATGGCTCTAGCCCGTGTCATAGATAGTGGATATCTATCTAAATTTGAGGGGTCACACACACCAGATGAGCCTTTCTGCTTCTATGGAGGAGATGAGGTTAGAGCCTTGGAGGAGGAGTGGAACAGCTACTACGGCTCTAAATATGCCATATCCATGAATAGTGCTACATCTGGACTCTACGCCTCTATAGGTGCTTTAGGTATAGGTTTTGGCGATGAGGTTATAGTATCTCCATACACCATGAGTGCCTGTGCTGTAGCTCCAATGGTCTATGGGGCTATTCCAATATTTGCAGATGTTACAGATTATGGCTCTCTAGACCCAAAGTCGATTGAGAGTCTCATAACAGAAAGGACAAAGGCCATTTTAGTTGTCCATCAGTTTGGGATACCTGCCCAGATGGATGAGATAATGGCAATAGCTAAAGCACACAATCTAAAGGTTATTGAGGATTGTGCTCAGGCACATGGGGCTAAATATAGGGGTCGATATGTTGGAACAATTGGAGATATTGGGGTATTTAGCCTAAATGTGAATAAGACAATTCAGAGTGGAGAGGGTGGAGTCTGCATAACAGATGATGAGGAGTTGCACTACAGATTGGCACTCATTAGAAACCATGGGGAGGCTGTCGTAGGCTCTGCAGGGTATGAGAATATCACAAATATTGCAGGGTTTAACTACCGTATGACAGAGCTACAGGCATCTGTGGCTAGAGTTCAACTTAAAAAGCTTGATAGCCTCAATAGGGAGAGGGTAGAGCTAGTTGAGTATCTAAATAGTGGATTGAGAGAATTTGACTTTCTAACAACTCCCGATGAGCCGGATTGGGGAGAGAGTACATACTATGTATATCCATTGAGATTTAACCCAGAGGTTGCAGGTGTCACAAGAGAGGAGTTTGTAGAGGCTGTAAATTGGGAGGGGATTAAATTCTATCAGGGGTATGTAAAGCCACTCTACACCCAGCCAATATATCAGAGGAGACACCTATTTAAAAATGGCTACCCATTCACTGCACCAGAGAATAGAGACTCAAAGGTGGACTACAGTATGGGTATATGTCCAAATGCAGAGAGGTTACACTTTAGAGAGATGATAATAGATGAACATATTAGACTCCCCCACACAAAAAGGGATATGGATGATATCATTGAGGCGGTCGGGAAGCTACTATCTCCATAGATGAGATTGATATCGGACTACCTCCTCTCGAAAACTGCTCCAATATTTGATATCTGATACTCATCTATAAGGTCTGCAATCTGCTCTAAATCCCACTTCTTGGTGACACCCTGTTTTATATGGATAATATTTAGTGAACTATCCAGAAGTAGCTGTTTATTATCCGGAATATCCATAATTGATGCCCCATTGAATATTATGTAGTCATATCCCCTTTTGAGTCTAGATATCAACTCGCTTAAACGGCTATTTGATGGTCTCTCATAAGATTTTGATACTCCACCCCCTGCAGGTATTATGTGTAGACCTCGATACTTAGTTGAGTATATTATACTATTCATAGGGGAGAGACCTGCCATATAGTCTGAAATTCCATAATCCACTCCCGATACCTTAAAAATTCTATCAACTATAGGTCTCTTAAAGTTTAAATCTATAATTAGAGCTTTATAGTTTGCCAGATGGAGTGCATATCCTAAATTTGCAGAGAATATATCCTTTGAGCTATTTGGGGATATGGAGCTTATAAATATCACTCTACCTCCATCTATCCCATTTAGAGCCAACTGTATATTTGCCCTAATATCTCTATAGCTGTGAAGTGCATCTCCACTTCTATCCAGAAGAAGTCCCCTATCAACCTCACCATATACTCGAATATCTGCAATCTCCTTAATCTGCTCTATATCCTCAACCTTATCACCGAAATTATCTCTTAATATTGCCAAAATGAGACCCAATATGAGACCCAATATGGTAGAACCCATCAATACCAATCCACCCTTAGGGGCTACAGGTCTATCACTCCCATATGCTCTATCTATTATCTTATATTCTGATATTTTAGATGCTCTCATTATCTCACTCTCTGTCTGTTTCTGGAGTAGAAAGTTATACATCTTGGAGCTAACCTCATGGTCTCTATTTAGGTTAATAAGTATCCTCTCCTTGACAGGAAGCCCCTTTAACCTCCTCTCATAGGAGCTTTTCATCCCCTCTAAATCTCTCTCAACACGTTTAATATGGAGCTGTAGATTTTTTATATTATGCTCTATCTGAGTTCTTAGAGATACTATATTCTCTCTGGTGGATATCACATCTGGATGTCTATCTGTAAACTCCGATAGGAGACCTCTTAGCCTCATCTCACTCTTCTGTAGAAGCTCTATCAACTTTAGAGTTGGTCTCTCATTTAACTGCATAAGAGATGGTGCCAACCTCTCAACACTATACCCCCCATCGACAAGAGCCACTAGACTATCTATCAGCTCCCTCTTTACCCTATTTTGAGATATCTTAATATCTATACTACTTAAATCTTTAATCAGTGTAGATGCTTGAGTAGATGGAGATATTGCATCATTTGATACCCTATAACTCTCAAGCCTCTTCTCCGACTCCTCAAGCCGTCTTCTCATCCTCTCCAGCTCACCATTTATAAATTTTAGAACTCTATTGCTCTGTTCACTCTTATTTAAAATACTCTCTTTGATAAAAATATCTGTTAGATTGTCTATATATTTAATGGCTCTCTCTCTGACACTATCTCTAAAGGTTATCTCAACCATGGATACATCCTCTTCTAGCTGTGAGACCTTTAGAGAACCCTTTATAATCCCCTCATATATATCTCTATATCCCCCATTTAGCTTAATAGCTATTGGTGAGTTGAATTTTGAGAGCCTCTTAACCTTAAACTTAAAATATCTTGTATCAACCGACTCTCCATAGTGGAACTCTCTACTTTTAAGCTCCATGACCTCCCTATCCAGAGCTATCTTTACCCTATCCAGAATACTCTTCTCCACCATTAGGTGGAAGCTATCACCATCTGTGGGTATCAATATAACCCTTCTCTTCAATATCTCCTTATCTTTAATCTCTATATCCTCAAGCTCTATGGGGGAGTTACGGTACAACTCAACATCTTGGAAATATTGTACCTGAAAATCATCTATCGACCTCTCTATAGCTTTTCTATTTATATTAAATGTCTGGAGTAGGGCGATATCCTCCTTCACACCACCATCTCCATAGCTGTAGATATCCAACAGCCCATTTATCTTTTTAGACTCTCTATCCCCCTTAACCTTCACGATGGAGTATGCTTTATATATTGAAACTTGATATTTTAGATATAGTACTCCTGCAGATATAGCAAGGATAGTTGATATATATATTAGATATCTATATTTTATAATGGCTCTTTTAAACCTTTTTAAGCTTACATCACTATTTAATTGATTTTCCATGATATAAAATTCTCTCCTTATATAGTTTAGACCATATCAACTGAATATAGCCATTTAACTATATAAGTTTAACATATATTTATTAAATAATGTTTTAAAATATTAAAACAATACTCTGTTAAATATATGGAGCCAACTCTTTAGGAGATTTTGGAAGGTCACTAAAGGCTCTCTTGTATATTCTACTGTTTGAAAATAGAACGACCCATATTGTCACAAAGATGAGTTTAAAGTATGTAGTTATATCTTGATGTTTAACATACCACTTCTCAAGCTTACCCTTATATGGGGCAATTACATTATCATAAAAACTCAATCTATCCCTCTTATCATCTAGTAGAGACTCCTCATCTCTAAAGACTATAGAGCCTATACCAGATAGACCAGGTTTAACTTTTAATATTGCAAGTTGTGCCTCATTTGGGAACGCCAGAAAGCATCTTCTAGTCTGTGGTCTTGGACCAATAAGGCTCATATCCCCCTTAAGTATATTTATGAGTTGAGGTAGCTCATTTATCTTTGTTTTTCTTAAAAACTTCCCAAATGGTAAAATTCTTGGGTCATCCTTAATTGTAACTGTCTGTGTCCCCATAAATGGGCTATCTTTCAACATTGTTGCAAATTTAAGTAGGTAGAACATCCTACCATCTTTACCTACCCTCTTCTGTCTATAGAATACCTCTCCCTCTCCTGTAAATCTTAAAATCACCATCACTGGAATTAGTAGTGGGGATAAAACTATAATTGCTGTTCCTGAAAATAAAATATCGAAAAATCTCTGCATAATTACATCCTATTATCTAAAAATTTACCTGTATCTTTGTGGTTAAACTCTGGAAGAGTCTCCATAAATAGAGATACCAAATCATCTCTACTCCAACCCATACTACTCTTTAATCTATCTATCTCATATAAGAAGTTATCTAACCTCTCTCCATCAAATATTGGACTATTTTTAATAGCCCCAATAGCTCTAAATCTATCCATATCTAATATCTCTCTATCTGTATAGAACTCTTCAAAATCTTTCTCTCCAGTAGTGTCACTATTAAAGAAGTAACATGCCCACCTTTTACTATTTAGATTACTCCTATCTCTAAAGAATGCTCTAGCCTCCTCCTCACTCTCACAGATATATGGCTCATATCCTAAGTTGTTGAGATATCTTTTAGCAATATCTGCAAATGTGATTAGGTGTAGTTTTTCACTAAGTTTAGGGAAGAGTATATCTCTATTTTCCCCCAATATTGTGCTAAATAGACATAGCTCTCCAGCCTCTTTTGGGGTAACAAAGTAGCGTCTAATATCTTTTGGTGCAGATATTGGTTGTCTCTTTTGGATTCTCTGGTTAAATCCATGTAGAAGTGAGCCATCGCTAAATGCCACATTTGCAAATCTAGCAGTTGAGATATCAATATTTAGACTCTCTCTCATAAGAAACTTCTCCATAATGGATTTTGATGCCCCCATCATATTTACAGGATTTGTAGCCTTATCGGTAGAGACACAAAAATACTTTTTAGAGTTTGCACTCTTTGCATTCTCAATACTCTTTAGGGTATTTTCAATATTTACCTCTACCATTCGCATAAGTGTAAATGGATCCTTTTCGCTTCTTACATGTTTTAGAGCCGATAGGTTTAATATGTAATCATATCTCCCATACCATCTAATAAAGCTATCATAAATAGCACCTCCAGCATCAATTGCAAATGTTCTAAAATCTCCATCTATATACCCAATGGAGCTTCTAATATCCCTCACAAGCTCAACTAAGTTATTCTCACTAATATCTACCACATGTAGAACTCTTGGGTCTCTTTTAAATATCTCTTTTACAACAGCTTGACCGATACTTCCAGCCCCACCAATTACCAAAAATGATGAGCCTCTAACCATATCAAAAATATCTTCTCCAAATATGGTCATATCCTCAACAAAAAGCTCCTGCTCTCTTCCTATTAGCTCTAAACTATTCATCTTATCTCTCCCAATATATTTTTTAAATTTTCACACACAAAGTCAACCTCATCAACACTTAGAGTTGGATATAGGGGTAGAGTTAACTCTCTCTTTGCAATATCCTCTGCAATAGGGGCAGGATTTAGCCCTATATCTTTAAATGCTGTAAACTCTCTAAATGGGGGGTAGTGTATAGAGGATTGAACTCCAACCTCTTTTAGCTTTAACATTATCTCCTCTCTATCTACATATCTATCTAGTAAGATTACAAATATGTGGTAGCTAGATGTGATATTTTCTAGATTTTGAAATGGTATAGATAGACCATTTACATCTTTTAGGTTCTCTATATATCTATTGACTAAACTCTCTCTAGCTCTGTTTGCATCTTTTAGTTTTGATAGCTGTATAACTCCAAGTGCTGAACGCATATCATCAATTCTATAGTTAAATCCAGATAGCTCTACATCATAAGATACTGCTCTACCCTTATGTCTATCTAGTGTTAATGCACTCATACCGTGACTTCTAAATAGCTTTGCTCTCCTCTCTAGCTCTCTTTTTCCCGTTACCAACATACCCCCCTCTCCAACAGATAGATTTTTATTGGTAAAGAAGCTAAAACAGCCAAACTCTCCAAATGTTCCACAGCTCTCTCCTCTATATGTGGCTCCAACTGCATGTGCTACATCTTCTATTAGGTATACTCCTCTCTCTTGACATAACTCTACAATCTCATCCATATCACATGGGTATCCAGCAAAGTGGACAATAATTACAGCCTTTGTTCTATTGGTTATCTCTCTTTTTATACTTTCTGCTGTAACGTTCCAGTTATTATAGTCTCCACAATCTGCCAACTTTGGGGTAGCCCCAACAGCTCTTACAACATTTATATCTGCTACAAAGGTTAATGCTGGAATGATAACCTCATCACCACTGCCAACACCTAGACTAAGTAGTGCTATATGCAAAGATGCTGTGGCACTAGAGAGTGCTGTGGCTCTTCTATCGTCTCCTAGAAACTTCTCAAAGTCTCTCTCAAACTCTCTTGTCTTCTCTCCCATTGTTATCCAACCACTCTCTACAACATCTCTTATAGCATCTGCCTCTCTCTGGTCATAATTTAGTTTAAATAGCTGAACTTTCCACATCTTCTACTCTCCTTTTAAAAATTGATTTATATATGTCTGCATAGGCCTTTGATACCCTCTCTAGAGTAAACTCCAAAACTTTTATCCTGCTATTTATCTTATATTTTTTAAGTCTATCTCTATCCTCTGCCATATATATCATCTTTGATGATAAATCTTTTGGGTCTTTAGGATTTACCAACTTTCCGTTATACTCATCTTCTACTACATCTCTACATCCTGGCATATCAGTAGCAATTAGACCAAGACCGATGGCTGAAGCCTCAAGCAGAACTCTTGGAACACCCTCTCTGTAGTATGTTGGAAGCACAAA
>JAADDP010000103.1 GCA_013153825.1 Campylobacterota bacterium | reverse complement strand
GAAAATCGACGATTTTTGCCTAAAAAATGACCATACTAACCTCAAAAGTTCTGGCTAACTCTGGGATTTTTGCTATAACCGACCTTTTTATATGTTGTAATATGATTGTTAATGTTGATGATTTTTTGATATTAACACTCAATAGGGTTGTAAATCCATGAATTTATCTATATTAATATAATTAATTAAGATTATTTTAAATTTAATTGGACTTTTTGGTGGTAAAAACCTCTATTTTTGCTAAAAAAATTGATATTTTTTGGCTAAAACCCTTAGTATAATCCTTTATATTTGCTTAAATAAAATAATTAATATGATTTGAGTCAATTTAACCCTATTTAATCTCAATTTTACAATTTTTTAGCTCTATTTTTCAGTTTTATCTTAAAAAAACATTAAATTATATATATAGCTATAAGTTTCAGTAGATATGGGCGAGAACCCATACCTTATCCATCTATCTTGGACTTTTTGGACAGACCAAGTAACCTGTTGCCAACAACTTACACCCTATAGGATGTTTATTTCTCTCTGAACTACTTCTGCTTATTGAATCTGACTGCTCATCCACCTTAGGTTTTGGCTCATCTAAGCTACAGCCAGAAAATAGAAAACATACCCCTAAAAACATTAATATTTTGCACATAATATAACCTTATCATCAGTAAAAAATATTTAAACTTCCCCATAGATGAGATTATAATAGTACATAAAATATGTATATTTATTGTGGAATATTAAGATATATTATATCCTATTAATAATAAGGTATGTTACCACTATCTATTGCATACTCATAGGCGAATTGATATAGGTGTGGAGTCCAGCTGTTTAGATAATTTTTTTTTACCTTAGGGCATATTCTAAATATCTCTTCCTTAAATTTTCCAGCTTGAGCAATCTCTTCCCACTCCTGTTGAGTATGGAGTATGGCAAACTTTGTATATGATATGTTGCACTTAAACTGGATATGTCTAGAGAATATTCTCTGCCCCTTCTTGATACTACCCCTACTCAGCTCGATAGAGCTATTTAGATATAATTTAGGAGTAAAGGCGTTAGATATAGAGATTGTAATAAGAACTATTAAATTCTTTATCAATTTTAAGATACTCCTTATTTAAGTTTTGTGACAGGATTATATATCTAAAATGTGATTTAGTTGTGTAAGAATTGTGTGATTATTGTGAATTTAGAACAATTTTTCTTAATTGTAATTACTTAGTAAAAGTAATTACCTTAATAAGTGAAATTAATGATTATCTCTCCATAAGACCTAATCTATCTAAAAATGGTCTAATATCTAGCGATTTTTCTGCAAATTTGCTCACTAAAATATCCAATTTTCCATCTTCACTAACCCACTCATTTAGGTGTTGCAGACCGTAGCTCTTCTCATACTCCGTAAGACCCTCATATTTTGGAAGTTCACTCCTAATTATCTCTATAATGCTACTCATTTAGACTCCTTCTTGCTTTTCAATAAAATAAACTCCCTAATTCTATCTAGTAAAAAATATGAAACAGATATAAAAAGAGCATTAATAGATAATTTTAAATTATAGGTAATAAAAGCTATTTAATGTAAAAAGTATATAATTCCGAATGGAAATTTTATTGATATTGGTAGGTGCCTCTGTAGGAACTCTATCGGGATTTTTTGGAATTGGTGGAGGGATGATTTTAATTCCTCTTTTGCTACTTATAGGTGTAGATATTAAGAGTGCCATAGGGATATCTATAGTTCAGATGGTATTTAGCTCATTCTACGGCTCATATCTAAACTATAAGAGGGGTTCTCTTATTCTAGGAGATGGACTATTTGTTGGTGCTGGAGGCTTTATAGGGGGCTTTATAGGGGCTTGGGTCTCACTAAATGTTCCAGAGGTGGTTCTGGAGTATCTATTTCTAGGACTACTCATATTTGCACTATATAGACTCTTTCAGGCTAAGGTTAGTGAGGATGGAGGGAGTGTTAAGAGTCTAAATAGGGCTGTTCTCTTCTTTGTAGGGCTTATAATAGGTATATTTGCCATCAGCCTAGGCGTGGGAGGTTCTATAATGTTGACACCTATACTTGTAGGTTTTCTACACTATCCTATAAAGAAGGGTGTAAGTGCTGGTCTGTTCTTCGTCACATTCTCATCAATCTCAGGATTGATAGCTCACATATTTGCTGGGGATATCGATTTAAGAAGTGCCCTATTTGTAGCATTTGCCTCACTGGTAGGGGTATATCTAGGGGTATATCTAAAGGAGATTGTAACCTCATCGAAACATAAGAGATATCTCCTCATTATGTATATGGTTGCCTTAGCAATCCTCATAAAGAAGCTACTTATAGGTTAGAAGAGAAGCTAATCTTCTGGAGCTTCTCGCCATTTTAAATATAAATTTTCAAAAAGAGAATAGGTTGAATAGGTAGTTATATAGTATGGAGTATAGCGTAATAGAGAATATTACATAGAGCCATAGAACTCTCTCCCCTCTACCTACCATATAGCCACCCAATATACCCATAGCTAAACCACCGATATGTGCAGATAGGTCTATCGCATCAACCATAACACCAAGAGCTATATTTATAAGTAGTATTACTCCAAAGTTCTTAAAAAACTCCTCAAAGTATATAAATCTATACCTATCTGCAAAGGCTACTCCTGCCATAGCTCCAAAAATTCCAAATATAGCTCCACTAGCACCAATTCCTACACCATTATTGTGGAAATATATAGATATTAGCCCCCCTATGGTACCGGATAGAAGATATATAACTAGATATGGTATAGCTCCAATAATTCTCTCGATAGCTCTACCCACAAACCATAGGGATAGCATATTTGTCAAAATATGTATAGCTCCACCATGTAGAAACATTGCCGTAAAGAGCCTCCACTGCTCCCCTCCCAATATGACATATATTCCATTAGATGCTCCAAAGTTGATTAGAGTCTCAATATCTATATCGAACCCACCTCCACTAAATATTACAGTAATTAGGAATACTATTAAGTTCAAGGTAATCAATCCATATGTTACTGGATACTCTCTAAATCTATATATTGTAAATCCTTTTTTAAGTCTCATAATATCAGAAAAATATAAAAATATAGAGTCCAAACAGCCCTGCTATAGATAGTAGAAATTTATATACTCTTCTACTAAATATGGCCCATATAGATACTATTAGATATGCAATACCATATGGTATCGATAGATATATATCTCTACTCTCTGCTTTGAGATTAAATAGCCATATTAGGGGTTCATCAAATATCCAACCAAATCCAAAGAGGTGGAGTATAAGAGCGATAGGGTATAGTGGGGCAAATAGGAGTGATAGGAGAGGGGATATTAGCTGTAGTCTTGAGGTTAGGGGAAATATTGTGTGTACTATAGGTAACATTAGCAGAAATATTAGAATTGAGATGAGAGCAGACAATCTATAACCATCTCTCATCTCACTATGGTGAAGTATTAAAAATATATATAGAACACCGACTATTGAGAACCAGAATGAGATTGATAGCATCAATTTTGGGATTAGAGCAAGAGATATTAGCACCACAGATAGGAGTAGCTCAAATGATTTAACCTCCAATCCTGCCATAACTCCAATTAGGGCAATCACTGCCATTACATAGGCTCTCACTAGAGATGGTGGGGAGTCTGTCAACTCTAGAGCTAGAGCTAAAATTATGATGGTTATTAAACCTACATCTATCAGATTATATCTGTATGGAAAGAGTCTCTGCTGAAGTGGGCTATAGACCATATTTAATATGTAGAATAGGGTGGCAGATACTATACCGAGGTGGAATCCACTCATGGCAATTAGGTGTGATATCCCTAGTCTGGATACTGCATCTCTAAAATCTTTTGATATAGGTTGAGCCAGAAATATGGCCTGATAGAACTCTCTCATATAGCTATCACTATGCTGTTTGGATATAGCATTAAGTAGGATAGACCTAATAGCACTACCTCTATCCTCTAAGGATAGAAGTTTAGATTTTATGTAGAAGCCACCAAGATACTCCCTAAAGGTGATATTTGCATCTTCTGGATATAGCTTTAATCTAATACTATATCCAATATCTAAATTTAAATCTTCTCTATATGTGGCTGTTGTAAACTTTAAGTCTAAATCTTCGCTATAGAGTTTAAGAACTCTATATCCATCTCTACTATATATATTTAATATTTTTCCATTTGTAAAGTAGAACTCCTTCTCAATAAACTCTCCATACTCCCCATATAGATTTAATATTGAGGTCAATATTAGAAGTGTAAATATCGATAAGAGTATTAATAGTTCTCTGGTTGAGTTGAGTAGTTTTGATGGCTGTAGCATCTATATAACAATGTTATACTCAATCTCCGACTCTCTCTTCTCCACCCCATCTCTTGCTGAACTTATGGTGTAGCTACCACTACCTCTATCTATAAATCTGGTAAATCTCTTCTGAAATACCATATTTATTGTTCCTGTAGGACCATTTCTCTGCTTTCCAATAATTATCTCAACCTCCTCCTCTTCACTCTCTGCTCTACTCTCACTCTCTGCAGGAGGGTTATTTACTGGTGGAGGTGGTACCATTCCACTCTGGTTCATGGCCATGTTTTTCTCCTTCTCAAGCTTCTCTTTCTCCTTAGCTCTCCTATAGACCTCCCCTCTATATACAAACATAACCACATCTGCATCCTGCTCAATTGAGCCACTCTCTCTTAGGTCACTCAACATAGGTCGCTTATTCTCTCTGCTCTCTAAACTTCTATTTAATTGAGATAGTGCTAATATTGGAATATTTAACTCTCTAGCCAACTGCTTTAACCCTCTAGATATCTCAGATATGACAACCTGTCTACCCTCAACTTTACCATCTCCACTCATAAGCTGTAGATAGTCAACTATTGCCATTGATATATCGGAATGTTTGGACTTCAAACGTCTAAGTTTGGTTCTAATGTGCTGAATTGTGGCAAATCCACTATCATCTACAAATAGCTTTCTATCGGCCATCACATCTGTAGCATCTACCAGCCTATTCCACTCACTATCTGTCAAGTTTCCAACTCTTAAATCTTGAAGTGGTATTGATGTCTCCGATGATAGAAGTCTAAACATCAACTGCTCTGCAGACATCTCAAGAGAGAAGAATGCCACACCTTCGCCCCTCTGTAGAGCCTTCTGAGCGATATTTAGAACAAATGAGGTCTTACCCATAGCTGGTCTAGCAGCTATTATTATCAGGTCACCCTTGCCAAATCCATTCACCTTCTTATTTATTGAGTAGAAGCCGGTATCGACACCAACTATTCCCCTATTATCTAGCTTCTTCAGATACTCTATCTGCTCAATTACAGATATCGTTATATCCTTAGAGTCTCTAAAGTCCTTTACAATATTATCTTGGGTTATCTCATATAGCCTCTTCTCTATCCTATTCATAACATCGCTTGTAGGGAGGTCATCCTCTATCGTGTTCTGTTTTATTGTTGATGCTAGAGATATCAGCTCTCTCTTTATGGAGCGTGATTTTATCTCATCAATATAGGCATCTGTATTTGATATTGGGTCTGTTGCCAGAACCTCAAGCATAGCAACCTCATCAAACACCTTCTGCCTCCTGAGCTTATTCTTCAGAAACTCCTCATCTATAGGTTTATCCTCTCTAAATAGCTCCTCCATCGCATTGAATAGGTGTTGGTGAAATGGCAGATAGAAATCTTTAGGTTTCAACTTAACCATTACACCCTCAAATATCTCTGGGTCAAAAATCACTGCAGAGAGTACAGCCCTCTCCATATTTATATTATATAGATTGTCACTCATAAATATAACTATCCTTACACATTTACAAAATTCTCAACTTCTGCAACAAATCTATCGACCAAATCCTCCTCTGCCAACTTTGCTACAACCTCCCCTCTTACCATCACCAATCCACTACCCTTTCCAAAGGCGATTGCCACATCTGCATGTTTAGCCTCCCCAATGGCATTTACTGCACAACCCATAATTGATACATCTATAGGCTTTTTGATGTGGGCAATTCTCTTCTCAACATCAGCTACAGCCTTCACTAGGTCAGCCTCAATTCTTCCACAAGTTGGGCATGAGATTATATTTACACCCTCTTTTACCCTTCCACTATCCTTGAGTATAGCCTTTGCAACTTTAATCTCATCCTCAAGCTCACCAGTTATAGAGACCCTCATTGTATCTCCAATTCCATCTAGGAGAAGTGAGCCTAATCCAATTGATGATTTTATAGTAGCATGAAATAGTGTTCCAGCCTCTGTAACACCTAGATGGAATGGGTAGCTGTTTCTCTCCCTCAACATTCTATAGGCATCTACCGTCCTATCTACATCACTAGCTTTGAGAGAGACCTTTATATCTGTAAAATCTAAATCCTCTAGAAACTTAATATTATATTCAGCACTAGCTACCATCCCCTCGGCAGTAGCACCATATCTATTCTCAAACTCTCTCTCAAGACTACCCCCATTAACCCCAATCCTAATTGGAATATCCCTCTCCCTACAGGCCTTTACAATCTCTCTTATTCTCCCCTTCTCTCCTATATTTCCAGGATTAAATCTGATACAGTCAACCCACTTACTAGCCTCTAGTGCCAATCTATAGTTGAAATGTATATCGGCAATTAGAGGTAGAGATATTCGCTCCTTTATATCTTTTAGAGCTTTTGCCGACTCCATATCCGGTACAGCCACCCTCACCATATCTGCTCCAGCAAAGTGGAGTCTATTTATCTGCTCTACAGTGGCATCTACATCGCTAGTCTCACTAAATGTCATAGACTGGATTGATATGGGTGCATCTCCACCAACTGCCACATCTCCAACAAATATCTTTTTTGTAGGGTATCTCTCTTTCAAAACCTATCCTTTGTAAATTAACTATGAAAAATTCTTTAGAATTGTATCTAAAAAAATTGAGAGATTAATCTAATATCTTCTCTATCTCCTCCATCGCCTCTTGGTTTTTAAGTCTAAATTTTATCTCAATTCTTCGGGAGGCATCCTTATCCTCAGCCCCATTTACCATGATTGGATTTAGATATGACCTACCACTAGCTACAAGCTTACTCTTAATGTTCTGCTGTTTAATGTAGTTTAGTGTCAATAGGTAGTTCATAACGGCGTAAGCTCTCTTCTGGGATAGCTCCAGATTGTAGAGAAAGCTCCCATCACTATCTGTATGCCCCTCAATTACAATTGAATCTAGATGTTTTTTAATATCTCCATCTGATATTAGAGTCTTTATGTAGTTTATAAATATCGATTTTAGCTCACTCTTAGCCCCATCTTTAAGTGTGGCAGAACCCTTATCGAAGAGGATATTTGATGATAGTCTCAATGCTCCATCCTCTCTATCTATATCAATCTTCTCACCCAGAGCCTCCTTAAGCTTGGATATAACCTTCAACTTAATACCTGTAAGATACTTAATCTTCTCTCTCTGAGCCTGAAATCTCTCTACTAAATTGCTATATTTCAACTCACTACTATTTATAATATCACCAAGTCTTACTATCTCATCAGAGCTTCTATTTAGCTCATCTGTTAAGATTATAATCTCTCTATTTAGGTTAGATAGCCTCTCATCTCTATCTTTCAATTTGGAACTCAATATTTTTAAATCCTCATCTCTAACCTTTAGTAGCCTCTTAAGCTCTACAATAACCATATCTTTTTGAGATATCGTTATTGACTTCTCCTCGAGTATCTCAGATTTGCTCTCTAAACTCCTCTTGAGTATCGATGATTTGACAATGATTGCACCAATGAGTAGGATAAATACAAATAGGAGTCCTGCCATGAGGTCTGCATAGGATATCCAGAAGTTGCTACTACCACTCTCTTTTATCATAATCTATATCGGTTACTCTCAAATCTATCTAGACTCTTCTGAAGCCTATCTGTAACATCTATAAACTTCTGGATATTTCTCTCTATCCTATCGTTTGCCTCGAGTGCATTCTCTGCACTATTTACACTCTTCATTGTCTCCTTAAGCTCCTCAAGTACAAGCCTCATATGTGTAGATATGTTTGTAAAGTTCCTATTGGTCTCTCCCATAACAATTTTGAAGTTTTCCATATGTCTATCATTTAGCTTCTCAATAAAGTCTAGACTAAAAGTCTCCTTTAGTAGAGTCACAAGCCTCTCATCTCTTAAATTATACTGCATATGCTCATGCTTCTTTAACTCACTATCACTCCAGATATACTCTTTATATAGGCTCTCAAGATGTAGCTTATCACCATCAAATTTAGATAAACCCCTCTTCTCAAAATATATCCAGACTATGGATAGGAATATTCCAAATATTGATGCGTAAAATGCTGTTCCTATTCCACTCAGAAGTATAGATATCTGCTTATCTAGACTCCCCATGTCATCTATGGAGAAGTCTGGCATGGATATCGCAATTGCTGTAAATGTCCCTAATATACCGAGCATTGGAAAGAGTGAGGTGGCTACAACTGCAAAGTTATCATTTCTAAAGCTCTTATAGTAATCATTTATGAAATCCTCAATCACAATTGTTGACTTTGTACTATCTCCAATGGTTAGAGAGTTATCATATATCGCCTTTCTAAGACTCTTCTGAAGAGCTATATTCTCATTTCTCATTTTACAAACTACATAGTTTGCATTGTGTTTAATAAAAAATAGGAATATGGTGTATATGAGAGATATTATTGTCAAGGAGTGTAGTTCAACCTTTAACCCTATTACTCCTAAATAGCCAGATACTACCCCTATTAAAAATAGTGTTGGTAGAAATGCAATTGCTACATAGTTCACAAAACATGGTGTGTAGTCTCTATTTTTCATCTTCAACCACTTTATCTATTTTATTTTTTTATATTAACTAAAGAGTATTAATATAACATTAATGCCGTTCTTTTAACCCTATAATATTCTCCCACTACCAAATTATTTATATATCTAGCCGATTTACTATCAAGTTTAATTTCTTGTTTCCTCTTCAATTCTT
>JAADDP010000142.1 GCA_013153825.1 Campylobacterota bacterium | reverse complement strand
GTGCAATAAAAAAAGAATACTTTTAAATTGTTACTAAAGGTTACCCATGTATAATATAGTTACACTTTTATAATAGGATTTATAGTGCAAGATGTTACACTTATACTTTTAGGTGCTGGAAGAAGTAGTAGATTTAAACTTCCTGTTAAAAAACAGTGGCTCTGGAGTGGAGATGCTCCAGTGTGGCTAAATCTTGTCTCATCTTTTGAGAAGATATATAACTTTAAAAAAATAGTCATAGTCTCATCTGAAATCGATATATTAGCAATGTCAAAATTCTCAAACCACCAATTTATAGTTGGAGGCTCAACCAGACAGGAGTCTCTAAAGAGAGGATTGAGTGTTGTAGATACACCATTTGTTCTAGTCTCAGATATAGCCAGATGCTGTCTAGATAGGGAGATGGTAGAGAGGGTTATAGAGTTGAGAGAGGTGGGAGCATCTGTAGTTCCAACACTAAAACCTACAGATACACTATATCTAAACTCTACACCTCTAAATAGAGATGAGGTTAGAATTATTCAAACCCCTCAACTATCTTGCACAACTACTCTAAAGAGGGCTTTAGATAGTACGGATAGAGAGTTTACAGATGATAGCTCTGCACTATCTGCAGTTGGAGGAAGGGTGATATTTACAGAGGGTTCTAGAGATGCCCATAAGCTAACAACGGTTGATGATTTGAGTAGGATGAGCTGTCTAAAGAGACCATCAAGGAGACCATTAGTTGGCTTTGGGGTAGATATCCACCCATTTGAATCTGGCAAGAGGATGTATCTATGTGGCGTTGAGATAGAGTCCCCATTTGGATTTAAGGCACATAGTGATGGTGATGTGGCAATCCATGCAGTTATAGATGCTCTACTTGGGGCTAGTGGTATTGGAGATATAGGGGAGCTATTTCCAGATACATCAAGTAGATATAGGGATATTCGCTCTACCGAGCTTCTAAAGGAGGTTCATAGCCTATTGAAATCCTTCGGTTATCTGGTTGGAAATATAGACATCACGATTATTGCAGAGAGACCAAAACTTATGAGATATAAGAGGATGATGAGGTTCAATCTAGCAGATATTTTAGATTTGACTCCAAACCTCATAAATATAAAAGCTACAACATCTGAAAAGCTGGGGTGGATAGGTAGAGGTGAAGGTGTAGCAGTTGAGGCTGTTGCAACGCTATATTATTATGATTGGACGGCAAAATGAAGATAACGATTATAGAGAATGAGCTATATCTAGCACAGAGTATATCAACTAAGTTGAACCAGTCTGGTTATGAGACTGAAATATTCTCTTCAGTTAAAGAGGCTATGGCGAACAGTTCGGGAGATGCCTATCTACTATCTACTAATCTACCAGGGCAGAACTTCAACCCATTAATTACAAAGTTTAAAGATAAGATAATAATTCTAATGGTTAGCTATATAAATAATGATACCGTTGCTGCACCTCTAAAGCTGGGAGCAAATGACTATATAGTTAAACCATTTATGATAGAGGAGCTTCAGAGAAAGATTGAACACTACAAGGAGTATCAAACTCTTAAAAAGTATAAAAATCTCTACAAGGAGTATAGTGAATATCTACTCAATGATATAAATATAAGCAGTGACATAGATAAGGTTACAACACCTATAGTTATAGTTACAAACTATATAAGATTGGTTGATAAGTTGGCATTCACATATGCTCAGAGAAAGGATAGAGTTCTAATATTTATCCCACTTGGAGCAAAGAGTTGGAGAGAGAAGGTTGAGAAGGCGAACCCAAAACATATGTTATATATATCTGAACTTCAAGTCTTAAAGAAGAGTGAGCGGGAACAGCTATTTGATATGGTTAAAAAGAGAGATTTTATAATCTCAACAACATCAGATATTGATACACCATTTCCTAAAATAGAGATAAACACGGATAATAAGCTATATGACCAGAATGAGATATTGACTATAGATGATTATGTAAAGTTTATAGTTACAAGTTTTCAGTATCAGTTTCCAGATACAGAACTCTCGAAAAAGCTGGGTATTTCAAGAAAAAGTTTATGGGAAAAAAGGAAAAAATATGGCATCTTCAAGAAGAAGTAGAGAGCTATATATAGATGCAGAGGCTCTATCCACCTTAGCTCTCGTTCAGGAGGGGCTGATTGCTCCAGTCACAAGGCTTATGAGTAGAGAGGAGGCTATAGAGGTTAACAGAACCAAAACCTATAAAGGTATGCCATACCCATTTGCGTTTGTTCTATCTCCAAGTGGAAAGCGAAATAGAGATGTTCTAACGAGAGCTAAAAAGGGTGATATATTAAATCTAATAAGTGAGGGTAGGAAGGTTGGATATCTAGAGGTTGAGGAGACATTTAAGATAGATATTGATGAGAGGCTTAAGTGCATATTTGGTACATCAGACCCATCACATCCAGGAGTAAGAGAGACTCTACCAAGATTGGGAGAGATAGCCGTATATGGGAACTATAGAGTTGAATATCCACTAATTCCGAGTAGTCTAAAGAGGGTAAAGAGGATAATTCAGGAGCAGGGGGCTAAGAGTGTATCTGGTTTTATGCTGGATGCGAATCCACTAAATCGCTCCCATGAGAGGATGATAAGAACTATATTGGATGAGTCGGAAATTCTTGTACTATTTCTTAGAAAACCATTTAGAGATGATGAGCTGAGGTATGATATAAGGTATGAGGCGGTTATAAGCTTTATTGAAAACTTCCTACCATCAAATAGGGTTGTGGTTGTCCCCCTAGAGAACTCATACATATTTGCAAGTTATAATGAGTTGGTTTTAGATGCACTAGTAGCGAAAAACTTTGGATGTAATAGACTTGTAATAACTAAGAATAACTCTAGATTGGGTTCATTTTATGATAGAAACCGTTTAAACTCAATACTTGATAAGTTTAAGAGTGTAAAGTTTAAGATATCCACCATAGAACACTATGTATATTGCAATAGGTGTAGAACTCTAGTCAGCTCAAGTACATGCCCACACGGTCAACACCACCATATACACTACCACTCAAAATCTATCTTGAAGTTGATAAAGGCGGGAATAATGCCACCATCGATACTTGTTCGTAGAGAGGTATCTGCATCACTTCTAAGTACACTATTCCCAAATAGATTTGAGAATATACAGGAGCTGTATGATGCTCTTGTTCCAAATGATGGATTGATAGAGGAGCATACGGAGGAGGATTTCTATATTAAACTGATGGGGCTATACCAGACAAGTTCACTCACATAGGAGATTTATAATGAGTTTAAATAGAATATTTTTAACATTTTTTGGGCTTGGACTCTCTCCAAAAGCACCTGGAACGGTCGGCTCACTAGGAGCATTGATTGTGGCTATCCTCCTGCTGAGGGTAATTCCGATGGAGAGTCTATTTATGTTGACAGTTGCAGTCTCAATCATAGGGATTTTTGAGGTAGATAGGTATGAGAGGGAGAGTCAAACGCATGATGATAAGAGTATAGTTATTGATGAGGTTGCCGGTATGTGGATTAGTCTAATCTTCTCAATATCTGTAGCAATGAGTATAGGTTTCAACTACGCATATGAGCTATCTCTAATTTTAAGCTTTTTAACATTCAGACTCTTTGATATATGGAAACCCTCAACAATAGGCTTTATAGATAGGAGAGTAAAGGGGGGGCTTGGAGTTATGGGAGATGATATATTGGCAGGGTTTGCTAGTGGAGCATTGACATCTATAATCATTCTCTTAGTTGGAAAAGCTCTATAGTCCACCCTCCATATACTCAAGATATTGTGGCTGAAGATAGAAGTGACGGCTATTCGTTCCTAGAGCCTCTAGAGGATTTTCAAGCTCTATATTCGGTCTATCAATAATAGACTTAAAGAGTATAGTCTCACCCTCCTCAAGTTTTAATATTGTCAGCTCATCTAGTAGAGTGTTATAGAGGCTACTATGTATCTCTCCTTGAGCCTTACCATCTAAGATGGTGAATGTTCCAATGGCTAACTTAAATATATCTACAGCACTTAAATTCTCTATATCCATATCTGGAGGTAGTATCAGATATGAGCCATCACTCAAATTGCTATCCCCAATCTTCAGCTGATAGAACTCTAAATTATCCACTAAATTTGACTCATTTGAGATATCGGATATAGAGCTTAAGTTACTCTCAACACACTCATCTCCACTACATACAACCTCAGAGATAACTCTCTCCTCCATGGAGCTATTCTCATCTGCCACATTTCTTGAAAATATTATTTTTGAGCTATCATCTGCTATCTCCCCATTTGAGGAGAAGCTATTTACAAGACTACTATTATCCTCTAAAAGCTCCTCCTCAATACTATTTGCCGTAAGCTTAAAAGCCACATCATCTTTATCTGATAGGGTTAAATTCATACTATTTTTTAAGTTATATCCATTAGTGGACTTTAAGACATGCATACTCTCCTGACCACTCTCATCTGAGCTGTAGTATATCTTAACATCCACACTATGGTTTATATCTTCATATAGGTATATTGTTGCAACATCTCTGCTATAGTCTGACCATCTAAATATCTGATACTCCTCCACCTCATCACCATAACCACCCTTGTAGAGCTTAACGACTCTATCACTGGAGACCAAATCCAACTTTAGTTCATAATTAAATCTACCACCACCATGTGTATAGTCTCTCTTAAAGCTCAACTCTCCAAGATATAGTTTACTATCAATCGATATGGTATCCTCTATTATACTATTAATCTCATCGATATCACTACTACTTAACTCAACCGATATCTCTCTAGCCTTGAAGGTACAGCTACTCATACCCTCACACCTCTCTAGAACCTCCGGCATAGCTCTCTTCAATATGATGAGATTTATCTGAGCCATATCCACAACATCATCTATTTGAGATACATAATCCTTCAGCTGACTATAGCCAACACCAGCATCATCTTGACCCCCCTTTTTAAGTATAGTTGGAAAATCCATACTTATACTTTTGGGGAGTAGCTCTCCCCCATAGGCTATCTGAAGACTACTTCCTCTTGAGGAGTTTATATCGAATGTACCATTATTATCAGAACCTCTATCTGCAATTTGGGAACTACCACCACTAGAGCTATGCCCCATCATTCCACATCCACCAACAATTAAGACCACTATTATAGATAATATGTTTTTCATAACCAACCTCATATCATAATCATATCATAGAATCTTTAGTATAAGGTTAAACAAATATTACATATACTAATATAGATATATAGCTTATATTAAAAATATGTAGAAAAAGTGTAGAGAGATGTTAAAGAGAACAAATTACAATCTTCTATATGTCGAAGATGAAGATTTTACTAGAAAAATAGCGATATCCTACCTAAAACCGTACTTTGCCAACGTTTTTGAGGCTAGAGATGGGGAGGAGGCTCTAGATATATATGGTATTGAGAGGGTTGATATCATAATGACAGATATAGAGATGCCAAATATGGATGGGTTGGAGTTCTGCAGAAGGGTTAGGGAGAAGAGTAGAAGTATCCCTATTATTATTACTACAGCTTATACTACAACGGAGTATCTACTTGAGGCAGTTGGTCTAAATCTGATTAAATATCTGGTTAAACCCATGGATGAAGATGCTATGTTTGAGGCACTAAATATCTGTTTTGAGCAGTTGGAGAGTGAACATCCAAATATAGTATATATATCTCCAGAGATAAAACTTGATAACTTTAATAAGGTAATTATCGAGGGAGATAAGAGGGTAACCCACCTTACAAAGTATCAATATAAATTTCTAGATATCTTAATAAAAAATAGGGGCAGGGTTGTCTCATATGAGGAGATAGAGAGCTCAGTATGGGAGGATAGATATATGAGTAGCGATGCCCTCAGGAGTCTAGTTAGAGATGTTAGAAAGATAGTTGGTAAAGATAGAATTGTAAATATATCAAAGTTTGGGTACAGGATAAAGTTAGATGGATAGAGTTCTAAAGATAAAAGTGTCAGCTATAGCCATCTACTTTGGGGTTGCAATCTCTCTATTCTATGAGCAACACTTCCTGAATGGAGCTACCCCACTATTTGAGTACTCAGATGTAGAGTTTATAGTGGCAATTCTATCTTTAGGTGTAATAGTATCATCAACTATATATAACTTGGCATTCTACTACTATATCAGAAGATTGCAATATCTATATTACGCTCTCGCTCAGATAGCAATAATTTCACTGCTAATACAGATTGAAAATCTATTTATCTCACCATTCAATGAGATATATGGCTTCTCAAGAGACCTATATATACTTGAGATATCCCAAAATCTAATTGTGATATTCTCTCTACTCTTCATAAAACATTTTCTACTTCTATATAAGATAGAAAATCTAAATAGGCTTATAAATATTGTGGTATCAATCTCACTATTTGATATATTATTTACAATAATCTTCTCCCACTCTATAGTTATAAAGTTTGTACCCAGCTTCATATGGGTGATACTTCTCCTATCGGAGGCACAGAGGAGTATCAAAAATAGAGATGCCCCATTTATATTTATACTGATAGGGTGGTATGGTGTCATTGGAGTATCACTAGCTGAATATTTTAACTTTTTTGGGCTGGATATAAAGAGCTTCCCTTTTCTGCATGTGGCATTTGCCCTTGAGTCTATGCTTCTCTCATTTGCCCTCTCATATAAATTTAAACTTCTGGAGGAGGAGCATAAGGTTCACCAGAGTATGCTACTACAGCAGTCGAGATTAGCAAGTATGGGGGAGATGATATCTATAATTGCCCACCAGTGGAGACAGCCCCTAAACTATCTATCATTTGCATTTATGCACATAAAGAGGAGCTGTAATGGAGATGAGACTACACTGGAGACTATTAAAGATGCAAATAAGCAGTTACAATATATGTCCCAAACCATAGAGAACTTTAGAAACTTCTATAATCCCTCTAAGAAGAGAGAGAACTTCAGTATAGAGGAGGCGTGTAGAGATACCATAAATATAGTTTCACCGATGATGCAGAGTATAGAGCTTCTACTAAGTGTAAAAAATGGCTTCTCATTCTATGGAAATGCAAATGAGTTTGAGCAGGTTCTACTAAATCTTATCAACAATGCTAGAGATATATTGAATGAGAGAAAAGTTAAAAATCCAAGGATAGAGATTGTGATAGATGCTCCAACGGTCACAGTTACGGATAATGGTGGTGGCGTTGAGAAGAGATATAGAGATAGGATTTTTGAGCCATACTTCACAACCAAAAAGGGTGGTGATGGGATTGGACTCTATATAGCAAAGAGTATTATAGAGAGGGAGATGGGGGGTCTCCTAACTCTTGATGTATCAGATAATAGGACAAAATTTACCATTAAATTCAATAATTTAAGTGATTAATCTAAATTCAGCTAAAATGGCATAAAAAATATAAAGGTTTAACTATGAAAGTGGTTGTAATTCAAGGTCCCAATCTAAATATGTTGGGACATAGAGAGCAGAATATATATGGTCCGATGAAGTTGGATGATATACATTCACAGATGGAGAGCTTTGCAAAGCAGAGTGGAGTAGAGATTGAGTTTTTTCAGAGTAATCTAGAGGGTGAGATTGTAGATAGAATTCAGGAGTGTCTAGGAGATGCAGATGGGATTATCATAAACCCTGCTGGATATACACACACCTCAATTGCCATTAGAGATGCGATATCTGCAGTCCAAATTCCGACTGTTGAGGTTCACATATCAAATATCTACTCTAGAGAGGAGTTTAGAAAGAAATCTCTTATAGCTCCAGTGTGTGCAGGGCAGATTGCAGGATTTGGGCCATTCAGCTACCACCTAGCGATGATTGCAATTATCCAGATAATGAATGAGATACAACATATGAAGAGTTCTAAAAATAGATGAACTTCATATCCATAGATGAGAGTGCTATCTACTATGAGATAGGCTACAGCTGTGATAATGGGCTTCTACTCTCCCTCGGAGATGAGAGGCTCTTCTTTACCGATGGTAGATATGAGCTTGAGGCTAGAGAGGCTATAAGAGATGGAGAGATTATAGTTACAAATGGTATATATCTAGAGGCAAATAGATTTCTAAAGGGGAGCAGTATCAGAGAGTTGATATATGACCCTAAAGAGTGGAACATATATGCCTTTAATACTCTAACTGATGGATTAGATGTAGAGTTTATCCCGGAGGTTGACCTCTCCCATAGGAGAAGAGTTATAAAGAGTCCAGAAGAGATTGAACTCCTAAAAGAGGCATCTAGAAGAGGTAGAGAGGCGTTCTCAAAATTGGCTGAAGAGATTGATAGAGTCGGTATTGGTGAGAGTGAATTTAGATTAAAATATCTTACAACATCTATACTCTCTAACCATGGGGATTACAATATATCATTTGAACCGATTGTAGCTATAAATGAGAACTCTGCAAAACCACACGCTACACCATCAAACTTAACTCTCAAGAGGGGGCATCTTCTTCTAGTTGATGCTGGATTGAAATATGAGAGGTACTGTAGTGATAGAACCAGAACATCTTATGTTGGAGATAATATATCTTTTGGACTGGAGCAGAGATTTAAATCTAGAGAGATGCAGAGGGTATATGATACGGTACTTAAGGCACACGATGTGGCAATCTCAAATCTTAGAGCTGGAATGAGTGGTAGAGATGTTGATAGATTGGCTAGAGATGTTATAGAGAGTGCTGGATATGGAAAATATTTTGTCCACTCAACGGGGCATGGTGTCGGTCTAGATATACATGAGATGCCCTATATATCACCAAGAGCAGATAGAGTTTTAGAGGATGGTATGGTATTCACAATCGAACCAGGGATATATCTTCCAGATAGATTTGGAGTTAGGATTGAGGATATGGTAGCACTCATAAATGGTAGAGCTACAATCCTCTAATCCAACACCCCTATCTAATTATCTCGTAGTTTATGGGAGTAGTCTTTATGCTCCCTTTACTCTTTCGAAACAACAAGAAATAAATAATGCCTAGAGTGGCAATTGTTACAATTATCTCTTGCATAGCGTAACCCCTT
>JAADDP010000074.1 GCA_013153825.1 Campylobacterota bacterium | reverse complement strand
GCTTGAGGCTACAGGCATTACTAAGTTTCTATCAGGCGATAGAAAAGAGGAGCATATATCGAAAGGGCATATTGTAAATGGTATGTTAGTCTCCGATTTCTATCACATCAAAAAGACCCATGGTATGAAAGTTAGTGATATCATATATAGAATTAACCATAACACCAAGAGGGTAGTTAAAGTTGATAAGAAGTGGAAGAGGGGTAAACTATATAAGGAGAGGGAGAGAGTTATGAAATACTACTCAAAAGATGACCTCTTAACGCTATATTTCAACTTAAATCGATATATCAAAGATAAAAATAGTAGTGGAGATTATCAATTTAAGGCTGTAGGTGCTGAGATACAGAAAGGTTTTGTTGATATCCACATTCCAAGTTCTAATGAGCTTGATGAGTATAAGTCTCTATTGGGAGAGGATAGCAACTGCTGGTATGCCAAAGCTATTGTACATCAGAAAATCTTCTCAAGTGATAAGGGTGAGTTACTATTAGCCATTAGAAGAGGAGATGGTATCACAAAGAGGGCAGTCTTAAAAGATTTAATTCTATTTGGAGATGTTAGAGCATATATCATTGAGAATTAATCTCATCTAATATTATCTCTATTCTACTCCTTCCATTGAAGGAGTTCTCATGTAGTGTAAATGTTATATCTACAACCTCACCAATTCTAAATTCTCTCCTATCTCTAAATAGTAATCCATATATTGATGTTCCATTCTGATTAAATAGTAGTTTCTGATGCTCACCACCTCTTCCTAGAAATTCGACTCTCTCAATAGTTACACCTTTAGCAATGAATTTTGGTCTTCTATTCCCCTCACCAAATGGCTCATATCTCTTAATTATCTCATATAGGGAGAAGCCTATGCTTCTAACTTCTATCTCTCCTATGATATCTCTATCTATGAATTTACTACTGTAGTTTTCGTCTATAAATCTTCTATTTATCTCCTCTCTAAATCTATCTAAGTTCTCATCTTTTATCGTTAAACCTAGAGCTGAATTGTGTCCTCCAAACCTCTCTAATAGCTCTCTAGAGCCGTTAACTATCTGAAATATATTGCAATCTGTAAAGCTTCTACCACTCCCTTTATATCTGTTTCCAGCTATTTTAGTTAAAATTATTACAGGTCTCTTATATGCCCTAGCCACCCTCGATGCCACTATTCCAATTACCCCCTCATGCCAATTATCTCCTGCAATAATTAGAATATTATCATTTAAATCGGCTCTACTCATAGCTTCATCTGTAATTCTATTTTCAATATCTTTCCTCTTAGAGTTTAACTCTTTTAGCTCTTCTAGTTTAATTTTAGCCTCATCTATTGTTTCGCTTAGAAGAAACTCAACGCCATATTTTGCATCTTTAAGTCTACCAGCACTATTTAGGAGAGGTGCTATGAAGAATGCTATCCTATCTGAGTCTATATTTCCCTTTCCAACCTCATCGATTATAGCTTCTATAGGGGGATGGGTATATCTATCCATGGCTTTAATTCCAAATTTAACCATAGCTCTATTGATATTTAATAGGGGAACCATATCTGCAACTACTGCTATCGCTACGAATGGTAGATATCTTTTGATATCGATATCTATATTTAGAGATATTTTTAAAGATGCAATTAGATACCATGCTATTTGTGCTCCACAAACATCTCCATATGGAAATTTACAATCTTTCTGTTTCTGATTTACTATGGCATGAGCTATAGGTATCTCATCTGGAACTATGTGGTGGTCTGTAATTATCAGGTCTATATCTGCATCTCTACATAGTTTAGATGCCTCTAGAGATGATATTCCATTATCAACGGTTATGATTAGGTCATACTCCTTAACTCTATCGAATAGGCTTTCGGTAAATCCATACCCATCTATAAATCTATTTGGGATAACCCAATCAATATCTAATCCAATATCTCTAAAAAACATTTTTAGAATTGATACAGATACGACACCATCTACATCATAATCTCCAACAATTACAATTCTCTCTCCCCTCTCTACACCCTTAACAACTCTATCTGTAGCTCTCCTCATATCTTTAAACATATCTGGTTTAGGTAGTTTAGAGAGGGTTAATAGGTCATCACTACTAAATCTACCCTTTAGTATCTTCTCTACCTGATATAGGGTCAATCTATTTAACTTCATTTAGAGCTTTTTCAACGAATGCCAATATTGATGGATTAGGACTCTTAAGTCTAGATGTGAACTCTGGATGAAATTGAACGGCTAAGAAGAATGGATGTTTCTCAATCTCTATCGCCTCAATCAGCCCATTTGACTCTCCACTGATAACCATTCCTCCACCCTCTAGCCTCTCTCTATATTTTGGATTTGCCTCATATCTATGTCTATGTCTCTCAAATATTGTTGTTGCTCCATCATATGCCTTAAATAGAAGAGAATCTCTCTTTATATTGCACTCATACTCGCCAAGTCTCATAGTTCCACCGAGGGGAGAGTTTGCAGTCCTTATCTGTCTCTTTCCACTATAATCTATAAACTCATCGATGAGGAATATTATAGGCTCTTTTGTATCCTTGTCAAACTCCATTGAGTTAGCATCTTTAATATTTAGAACATTTCTGGCAAACTCAATAATTGCCAACTGCATACCTAAACATATACCTAAGAATGGTATATTATTCTCTCTAGCATACCTTATAGCCTCAATTTTACCATCAATCCCTCTCTCTCCAAATCCTCCTGCTACCAATACGCCACTACAACCATTTAGATACTGTTTTGCCCCATTATTCTCTATCTTCTCACTATCCACCCACTTTATCTCAACCTTTGTATCAAGATTTGCCCCTGCATGTATGAGTGCTTCAGTTAATGATTTATATGACTCTTTTAAATCTAGATACTTTCCAACAAATGCTATCTTTGTTCTATACTTTGGCTCAACTATTCTTCTTACCAATTCATGCCACTCTCTCATATCCGGCTTTACATTCTCTAGATTGAGGTGTTTAGCTATCTGATTTAATATATCTTGTATCTTGAAGTTTAGTGGCACTTGATATATTGTTGGTGCATCGACAGCCTCAATTACCGACTCCTCATCTATATCACATGTAAATGCTATTTTTCTCTTAATCTCATTTGGAATTGTCTCCTCTGCTCTCAATATTAACATCTGTGGAGTTATTCCTAGTCTTCTCAACTCCTGAACAGAGTGTTGAGTAGGTTTTGTCTTCAACTCATCTGCAGTTTTTATATATGGGAGAAGTGTGACATGTATATTTAGGATATCATCTCTTCCAAGCTCATGTCTCATCTGTCTAATCGCCTCTAAAAATGGCATACCCTCCATATCTCCAACTGTCCCGCCAAGCTCTACAATTAGTATATCTTTTTTCTCTCCAGCAAGTTTCACTCTCCTCTTTATCTCATCGGTAATGTGTGGAACTATCTGAATTGTTCTACCAAGATATTTTCCTTTCCTCTCATTCTCAATTACACTCTTATATATCTGTCCAGTTGTGAAGTTGTTATCTCTAGTTAGGGAGCTATCTAGAAACCTCTCGTAGTGTCCTAAGTCCAAATCTGTCTCAGCTCCATCTTTTGTTACAAATACCTCCCCATGCTCTAGTGGAGACATTGTTCCTGGGTCAACATTTATATATGGGTCAAGCTTTAATATTCCAACTCTAAATCCTGAGTGTTTTAGAAGTGTCCCTATGCTAGATGCAGTTATCCCCTTTCCAAGAGAGCTTAGAACCCCTCCCGTAATGAAAATATATTTTCTCTTCCGATTTGATGACATTACCTCTCCTTGAATTTTAAACAATAATCGGCATTATAACAGTTAAAAACTGCTTAACCTTTAAAACAAAAGGTTTTATCTCATCATTAAGCTTAATTTCAAATCTATCACTCTCTATCTGAGATAGAAAGTCCAATATATATTTACTATTTACAGCTATCTGAAAATTGTCTATATCTATGTCTAGAGGAATTTCACTTTTAGCCTCCATATTTGATGGATTTAGAGATTGAAACTTAATAATACCCCTATTCATCTCTATCTTCACCTCTTGAGAGATGCTACCTACCATCTTCAACCCCTCCATAAACTCTTTTTTTGGTATCTCAAGTGAAAATTTAAACTCCTTTGGTATGACTCTATTGTAGTCTGGATAGTCACCATTTATCAATCTTGAAAATAGAAGTATCCCCTCTCTCTTTAAAATAATATCGGTCTCATCACAGAGTGTATCGAAGGTCTCATCTTTAAATAGTTTTAGTATCTCCATTGTACTCTTTCTAGGGACTATTAGAGATATCTTCTCATCTGCTCCACCTTTAACCTTATATATCGATAATCTTCTAGTATCAGTTCCAACAAGGTATGTATTACTCCTCCTTATATCTATCAATGCACCATTCAATTGAAACTTTGGATTATTATTATCTATAGATTTTGATATCTGTTTTAAGCCCTTAAATATCTCCTTTGAATCTACAGCTAATTTTCTCTTACCAGCTATATTTGGAAATTTGGGAAATTGGTCATCTTCAAATATGCTCAACTTAAATCTAGACCTTCCTTGATATATCTGAAGGCTATTATCTATCTTCTCTACCGTTATATCTCCACCCCTCAATATTTTAACTACATCTAGCAATCTCTTCCCATTTACAACTACCCTACCACTCTCGACTACTCTGAACTGTTGACTCTCTATCTCTATCCCCATCTCTCTATCGGTAGCCCTTAATAGTGTATTTCCAAAACTGGCATCTATGTATATATTTGATGTTATCTGAGTTGAATCTCTCTTCTCAAGAAAGTTCTGCATACTTATAACAATCCTCTCCATTAGCTCCTGCTCCACTATCAGTTTCATGCCTACCCTTCTATTAGTTAAATTTTGTTAAACTTCAGATGAGCTTAATTATAGCCTCATTTTAATCAATTTTTGATTTATTAAGGATTTTTAAAATTTGAAGATATTGGGAATAGATGTAGGAACAAAAAATCTTGGTTACTCCATTATTGAGAGAGATAGCTATGGAGAGTTGACGCTATTTGAGGCTGGAGTCCTAAAGTTTAGGAGAGCCAATTTTAAATCTCAGATAGTTGAGTTGAACCTTTTTTTAGATGATCTTCTCTCCGATAGTAGTGGAATAGAGTCTGTTGCGATAGAGGATATCTTCTTTGCATATAATCCACAGAGTGTATTGAAACTTGCCCAGTTTAAGGGTGCAATATTAATGAGGGTGATATCTTCAGTTGGAGATTATAGTGAATATACCCCATCAGAGATTAAGAGGTCGATTACAGGTAATGGTAGAGCTTCAAAGGGTCAGGTTGCATTCATGGTAAAGAGAATTTTAAATATTAAAGGGGAGGTCAAACCTTTCGATATTACAGATGCCATGGCAGTTGCCATCACCCACTCCCAGAGGTTAGGAGTAAAGATAAAACATTAAAAGTTTAGTTAAAATTATATTTAGTTATTGGATAACAATAGCATATTCTACACAAGGGAAAAATCGTGAAACAGGATATTATAAAGATATTTGATACGACTCTACGAGATGGAGAGCAGAGTCCAGGAGCCTCTATGAATACAGAGGAGAAGATACAGATAGCTGTACAGTTGGAGAGGTTGGGTGTCGATATTATTGAGGCTGGATTTGCTGCAGCTAGTCCTGGTGACTTTGATGCCATATCCAAAATATCTGAGAGAGTTTCAAAATCAACAGTATGTTCACTAGCTAGAGCTGTCGATAGAGATATTAAATTGGCAGGAGAGGCTGTCCAGAGGGCTAAATTGAGACGGATACACACATTTATAGCTACAAGCCCCATCCATATGAGATATAAGCTTAAAATGGACTCTAGCGAGGTTATTCGAAGAGCTGTTGATGCTGTTAAGTATGCTGGTGAGTTTGTAGATGATGTGGAGTTTAGCTGTGAGGATGCTGGAAGAAGTGATATGGGATTTCTTAAGGAGATAAGTGATGCCGTAATTGATGCTGGAGCTAAAACAATTAATCTTCCAGATACAGTTGGATTTAGAATGCCTCATGAGATTGGAAATATGATAAGAGAGATGAGAGAGCATATAGGGGAGAGGGCTGTAATATCTGTCCATAACCATAATGATTTAGGTTTAGCTGTAGCATCCTCCGTAGAGGCAATTCTAAATGGGGCTAGACAGATAGAGTGTACAATCAACGGTTTAGGGGAGAGAGCTGGTAATGCATCTCTTGAGGAGATTGTTATGATACTAAAGATTAGAAGAGATATCTTCTCAAAGTTAACAACGAATATTAATACTAGAGAGATATATCCGACAAGCCGATTAATATCATCAATTACCGGTATTGAGCCTCAACCAAATAAGGCAATTGTTGGGAAGAACGCCTTTGCACATGAGAGTGGAATACATCAAGATGGAATGTTAAAGAATAGGGAGACATATGAGATAATAACTCCAGATGATATAGGTCTTGATATCAATGATACCCTAGTTCTAGGCAAACACTCTGGAAGGGCTGCATTTAGAACTAAATTGGAAAAGTTAGGTTTTGAACTTGATGATGAGGCTCTAAATAGCTCATTTGAGAGATTTAAAATATTGGCAGATAAGAAGAAGAACATATATGATGATGATTTGAGAGCGATTGTTACAAATGAGATGACAAAATCTACTCAGGTCTATGAGCTTATATCTCTACAGGTTATGAACTGTAGTGGAGGTGTGGCGAGTTCAACAATATCTATACAGAAAGATGGAAAAGAGATTATAGATGCAAGTATCGGAGAGGGTACTGTAGATGCTATATTCAAGACTGTGGATAGAGTATCCGGCTTTAATGGTAGATTGATGGATTATAGGGTGACATCTGTCAGTCAGGGGAAGGATGCTTTGGCAAATGTGACGGTAAAAGTTGTATTTAACGATAATGAACCTGCAATTATTGGACATGGTCTAAATATAGATACCGTGTTGGCCAGTGCAAAGGCCTATATAAGTGCATTAAATAGCTATCTAAGTATGCAGGGAATGCTTAGAAAAAATGATAGTAGTGTAGAGACGGTCTGATAATGAGAAGAGTACTTTTAACTCTACTTTTAATTTTTAACTTTTCATCTGCAGAAGATGTAGTTGTGGGTGCAGAGGATTTCGATAGCTACCTTCCTCTCTTAAAGGGGAAGAGGGTAGCTTTAGTTGTTAACCACACCTCTCTTATAGGAGATAGGCATCTCCTCTATTTTCTTCTTGACAACAATATAAACGTTGTAAAGGTTTTTGCACCTGAGCATGGTTTCAGGGGTATTTTAGATGCTGGAGAGTCTGTCTCTGATGGGGAGGATGGTATGAGAAATATAAAAATTATATCACTATACGGTAAACATAAGAAGCCATCTAATAGAGATTTATCTGATGTAGATATTGTAGTCTTTGATATTCAAGATGTAGGTGTTAGGTTCTACACATACTTATCAACTCTACACTATGTTATGGAGTCTGTTGCTGAGAATGGTCTACCTATTGTTGTTTTAGACAGACCAAACCCAAATGGAGCTAGAATCGATGGAGAGGTGTTAAATTTCAGATATAAATCTTTTATCGGACTACACCCTGTCCCTATACTATATGGGATGACTATAGGTGAGTATGCCAGAATGATAAATGGAGAGGGGTGGTTAAAGGGCAATCTTAAGGCTGACTTAAAGGTTATCCCTCTACAGAATTGGAACCATAATATGCGATATCATTTGAAGGTAAAACCATCTCCAAATCTTCCAAACGAACTCTCTATATATCTATATCCATCACTTGCTCTTTTTGAGGGGACAATATTTTCTGTTGGTCGTGGGACGAATATGCAGTTTCAAGTTTATGGAGATCCTCACTATCACAATAGGAATTTCAGTTTTACTCCCAGACCAATGTTTGGCTCACGGCATCCGAAACATTCTGGTAAAATTTGTTATGGGGTCGACCTCCGCGACCTGCCGGCCCGGGACACTTCTTTTTATCTTAAAGGTGAGCTGAATCTTTGCTACCTAGTTGAGGCCTACAACAATTATCCATATAAGAGAAAATTCTTTTTAAAGGGTGGATTTTTTAATAGACTTGCAGGTAGTGATAAGCTCAAAAAGCAGATAGAGGCTGGACTCAGTATAGATGAGATAAGAAAAAGTTGGGAGAATGGACTTAGGCAGTTTAGAGAGATTAGAGCGAAGTATCTACTCTATCCCTAAATTTTACATTATAAGATGAGCCATTCTCATAGCTCTTAAGAGAGTATAAGATAAACAATACTCTCTTATATGAAGAGGAGTGGGCTTATAGGTGTTGGTTTATTTTTTAATATTCTGAGCTTATTAGATGTTCACACTTTTATAGCCTGAAGAGGATTTTGTACTACGCTCTTGGTGATGCTCAGATTTATGAAGGATAGAGGTTAAGGTAAAGGTCTGACTCTTTTTCTAAATCTTTTAATCTGTAGCTCTTGTTGATGGGTTCATATATGGGAGCTACTCTCCTCTTTTTTTTGTCCTGCATTTTTTAATTTTCTTCACATCTTATGCTTATTTCTGATTCTCTTTTCTCCATAACCTTTGCTGGTCTCTCCCAAAAAATTTGACACCAATATTTTTCAAGATTTGAATGATTTTTGACAAATTTTTTTTCTCGGAGCCTTTTTGTATAAGTTTTGAAGTATCAAAAGGTTTTATTATTAATAAGATTTGAAGTATGTGGGCTGTTTTTTTGGCGGCCTAAAAACCCGACCACCGAAACAAAAATTGGTGGACTAAAAATCAGTCCACCAAAAAATTGAAAAAATTGTTTAATAAAAATTGTTTTTGTTTTTAAAAGTTTAAAAAAGAGCTGTTTTTTTGAATAGATTTTATCGATTTTTAGTAGAATTTAGATTGTGGTGTTTAGGTAAAAAAAAGACAATAGTATCCCTATTTGGATTTTTTGCAGATTTTAAGAAGTTAAAATTAGTTAATTATAGTTATGTTATAAAATATATTCTACATCTTTTTAATGAACTTTTTCTTGAATATTTTTTTCAGATC
>JAADDP010000190.1 GCA_013153825.1 Campylobacterota bacterium | reverse complement strand
ATAGGTCTATTTGGGTCTAGCCTCTTTGGTTTACAGGCAAAACCATCTACTACCTCTGAACCCATTATATTTTTTCTATCCATATTAAAAACCTCTAATCAAAAAAGTTCTCTCTCTCCAATATGGCAATATTCGCTTTTATAGATTTTACTGCCGAATCGAACTGCTCTGCAATATCCTCCTCTAGAGGCATCTCAAATATTGTCTTAACTCCATTATATCCCAACATAATAGGGACACCGATAGATACACCACTATATCCATACTCACCCTCCAGCACTACACTACTAGCAACAACTCTATTCTCATCATTCAATATCGCCTCAACCATAATAGCAATAGCCCTACCTGGTGCATAGTATGCCGATGTCTTAAGATGTTTTACAATATTTGCTCCACCATTTTTTGTATTCTCCACAACCTCCCTAATCTCCTCTGGGGTTAGTAGAGAGTTTATATTGATACCATCTATGTGGGACATCTTAGGGTAAGGTATCATATTTTCTCCATGCTCCCCAATTACCATAGTGCTTATCTGAGTCGCTCCGAAACCAGCCTTTTTATATATCTCATAAGCCATTCTAGCCCCATCTAAAGCTCCACTCATTCCAATAACTCTGCTTCTATCCCAACCTGTAACCCTATGGACAACATAGTTCATCACATCTAGTGGATTTGATACAGATATAATCATAGCATCTGGTGAGTATCTCTTCACATTTAGAGCAATCTCTTTTACAATTCCTGCATTTATCTTTAAAAGGTCTGCTCTTGTCATATCTTTTTTTCTTGGAACTCCTGCAGTAATTACTACAATATCGCAACCTTCTATATCGCTAGGCTTGGAGACTGCCCTTATCCTCGTACCCCTCTGTGAGTAGTGGGTTGACTGTGCAATGTCAATCGCCTTACCTATTGCAATATCTGGAACTATGTCATATAATATTATCTCACTACAACTCCCATTTAACGCTAAGGCGTAGGCACAACTCGCCCCAACTGCTCCTGCTCCAATAATAGCTACTCTAGTGTGCATTTAAATCCTTTCTGGTTAATTTTTAAAAACATAAGATATGATATATGTTACAGAGTTTTTACTTTGCCATTGTTTAGGAGATAATTTTTAAGTATTGATAATATTAAAAATATTTTTAAAAAAAAATTATGATAATGATAAGTTTAATTTGATTTTTGATATATATTGTGGTATAATGTTTTATATTATTTATTATTAAATAATAATTTTAATGAAGGATATAAAGTGAAGAAGATATTTAAAATTCTATTTTTAGTAGGTGTAATCTTGAGTATCAATAGCTGTACAGCGATGCATACAGCTATAAAGAAGAGAAATTTAGATGTTCAAACAAAAATGAGTAAAACGATATTTCTTGAGCCTGTTGCCCCATCAAAAAGAGTTATTTTCGTTGATATAAAAAATACATCTGATAAAGATTTAAATATAGTAGGTGCTATTAAAGAGAGATTGCAGAAGTCGGGCTATATATTGACCGATAATCCAGATAATGCCCACTATATGCTTCAAGCAAATATTTTACAGGTTGGAAAGTCAGATTTAAGAGGGGTTGCAAATGCTTTAAGGGCAGGTTTTGGAGGTGCCGTTGTAGGTGGAGCTATAGGCTCTGTATCGGATAGAAGTTTTACATCGTATGGTAGCTACAACTCAAAAGGTGCAATAATAGGTACTCTAGTAGGTGGTATTGCATCTGTAGTTGGAGATGCACTTGTAGATGATGTCATCTATGTGATGATAACAGATTTACAGATTAAGGAGAGACCTAACGGTGATGAGGTTATTCAACAGACTCAAAATACATCTACAACATCTGGAACTGCAACTAAAATTAATCAGACAGTCTCATATGGAAATGCTAAGTGGAAAATATATAGAACACGTATTGTGAGTACTGCGAATAAGGTAAACTTAGAGTTTGAAGAGGCGAAGGATAGTTTGGAGAAGAGCCTCATTAAATCTATAAGTGGTATCTTCTAGAGGCTTTAATATAGCCTCTAACCTCCCCATCAATGGCAATAATATCCTCTATATTATATGGCTTTACATCTCTAAACTTATGGTAGGCATCTAAGACAATATCACTCATACCAAAAAAACTACACCTCTCTTCTCTAAAAAGTCTTATAGCCTCCTCGCTACTAGCATTTACCACAACTCCCAAATGTGGATTTTTTAGAAGGTCATCTTTTATCTGCCATATTGGATACCTCTTTGGCTCTATCTCCAAAAACTCCAATGAGCCAATCTCAAGCAAATTTATAGGTTTTAAAATCTCCTCATTTAGATTTGGCTCTATTGCAAATGCTATTGGAAGTTTCATATCAACTCCAGCAAAGTGTGCAGTTGTAGAGCCATCTCTAAACTCAACTAGTGCGTGGATTATAGACTTTTTCTCAATAAAAGCATCAATATTATCTGTATTAAATAGCCATTTTGCCTCTAAAAGTTCAAAGAGCTTATTTGTCATGGTAGCACTATCAATTGTAATCTTATCACCCATAGCCCAATTTGGATGCTTTAGAGCATCTCTAAAGGTCGCCTTCTCAATCTCTTCTATGCTCCAATCCCTAAAAGCCCCTCCTGAGGCTGTAATATATAGCTTTTTAAACTCCCTATCCCCCATTAAATAGTATAGCCCAAAATGTTCACTATCTATTGGCACAATCTTTGATGTATCGATAAACTCCCCTGCTACAACTAAGGACTCCTTATTTGCCAAAGCCACTCTTCTATTTAACTCTATCGCCTTTAGGGTTGGAGCAAGACCAATATAGCCAACTAAAGCATTTACAACCAGACCACTAGATGATAGCTCCAATATCTCAACTATCCCCTCTGCCCCATAAAATACGCTATGATGATTTACTTTTGCCACATCCTCCCTATTTGCCACAGCCACAAATTTAGGTTTAAATGTCTCTATCTGTCTATTTAGAAGCTCAATATTTCTCCCAGCCACTAGAGCCTCAACCCTTAAATTAAATCTCTTTGCAACCTCTAGAGTATTGACCCCAATAGAGCCTGTTGAACCCAAAAGAACTATTGAACTCTCCACTATATAGCCCTTGCTACAATAACCATCACAATAGCTCCAAATAGATACCCATCAACCCTATCTAAAACTCCACCATGGCCAGGTAGAAGAGTTCCACTATCCTTAACCCCAGCCTCTCTCTTTAGATAGCTCTCAAATAGGTCTCCAAATATTGATGAGATAGATGTAAGAGCAGATAGCACAACTGCCACCTCAATAGTTACAAGTTCCATCCCATAAGATAGAGCAGTTCCCCCAATAGTAGCTAAGATAATACCACCTAAAACCCCCTCTAGTGTCTTATTTGGAGATGTTTTAGAGAATGGTCTCTCTCCAATACTCTTTCCAACTATAAATGCTCCAACATCACTTAGAGCAACTACCATCAATAGCCAAAAGAGCCACTCCATGCCATACTCCCTATAGAGAACCAAAATATATAAAAATCCAACCATAGGGTATAGGAATGGAAGAATTAAGCCTCTACTCTGCTCATCTCTTCTATATGCCACAACTGCACCAACTACCACTGCCACTATAAAAAATAGATCATCTGGATTTGGATAGAAGTATGCCACACCCCATAGTAGAACAGCCACATATTGAAGATTTCTACTCTCCATCTCATATAGCTTTAGAGCCTCTCTAAACCCTATAATGTAAAAAATACCTAAAAATCCCCAAGTTAGAGTATAACTATTTACAACTCCAACCCCAACAACTACTAGAAGTAGTGCTACACCTGTTATCCACCTATCTCTATTATCTGTAATGATTTTCATCAACGCTCCTCTCGATATCTATCTATAAAATCTCTACTCATCTCTCTAAATAGCTCAATTCTGCTCTCGCCCTTCGGGAGAGACTCCCTTAAGCTCTTCATATCTCTTAAAAATATATCTATGTCTGGAGGAATAAGCTCCTCAATATACTCTCTTAGAGCCTTCGTCACTGCAGGAGAGGCTCCATCTGTAGATATAGATATGGTCAAATGACCCTTTTTTATATATGATGGGAATATAAAATCGCAATACTCCATGCTATCTACACAATTTACTAAGATTCCACTACCTCTACTCTCAATAAATATCTCCCTCTGAAGTTCAATATTATCTGTAGCAACTATGACGATATCGAACCCCTCAATATCTCCTCTTCTATAACATCTATGAAGCAGCTCAATATCAAACTCTAGAAACTCATCTAGAAACTCTGGGGATATGATAACCAGATTTTCTGAAAACTCTAAGAGTCTCTTCAACTTACCTAGAGCAACTCTACCCCCACCAACGATTAGGACTCTTCTATCTTTTAGGTCTAAATAGGCTGGAAAAAATGACATATTAAACTCTATCTCTTTATCTTCTTAAATTGTGCCACACAGTCCGTACACTCCTTAATGCTATTTGTCTCAACAACAATTTCAAGAGAGTTGTAGTTCACCACCTCAATATTGCTCCTCTCAACTCTGATAATCCCCTCCCTCTTAAACTTTGTAATAATTCTTGAGAATGTCTCTGCACTCAGATTTAACATACTTGCAATCTCATTATTCTTTAATCTATTGAATATATCGATGTTTTCCAGCATTAAATCTGCCACTTTAGCCTCAGATGAGAGTATAGTCTCCTTGTGAACTAGAGATGATAGGAGCATAATTTTACTAGTTAGGGACCTTATTAGACCTAGGGAGAACTCTTTATCATTTAGATATCTATAGACCTTATCGAAGTGTAGAAGCCCCATAGCCCCATCTGTTAGAAATTCACATGTAGCAGGAAATGGAGCCTTCTCAAAACAGGCATATTCAGCTATCGTGTTTGGTGCATTCATCCGTTTTATCTGTATCTGATTACCCTTTGGAGATGTCTTATAGAGCTTTACACTTCCATCCAAAAGTATATATAGATAGTTACTCTCATCCCCCTCATAGAATACAATACTATTTTTAGAGAACCTCTTAATGTGGATACTACTCTTTAACTCTTGATGAAATAGTTTGTCTAAATTTGAAAACATTGGGATATCTTCTATATTAACCATAATTTTCAGCCTTTTTAGTAGATTATACAAAAATTATGGATAAACTCTATTTTAACATAAAAATATCTTTTAGACCATCTATATTTAAGCTGATATTGAGCTTGGGAAATAGAGCAATTCTCCTATCTACCTCTATATCAACAAACTCCAAATCGCTATCACCAACTCTATCTCTTATCATCTCTTTCACTCTATGTAGTGTAGATATCTCATCGACAAGTATCCCCTTAATCTCATCCATATTGGCGATAAATATCTTCCCATCTGCAAATGGTTTTAACTCATCTATAGTCAAATCCCTATTCTCAGCTACAGCCTCTAGGAAGTTCTGATAAGTGGGTATTAGTAGATGTCTCTCTATATACTCTCTACTCTTCTCGTCCACCCTCTCCATTAGAGATATAGGTCTCTTAAACTCTCCTGCCGTCAGATAATCCTCCTCTATTCCCAATTTTTGAGCCAACCCCTTGAGGCTGTAGTGTGGCATAACCACACCGATTGAGCCTACAACTGCATTTCGATTTGCATATATGGGCTTAACAGCAGATGCTATATAGTATCCTCCACTAGCTGCTATCGATTCTATATATATAGTAATATTCTTATCTCTCTGAAAATCCTTCAGATATTGGCTAAGCTCCTCACTAGCCGTTGGTGAACCTCCACCTGAATTCATAATGAAGAGTAGAGACCTATATGAGCTATCTCCCCTTATCTCCTCAAGTCTATCTATAACTTTAGAGGTATATTTTTCGGTAACCTCCCTATTGTAGTTTATAACTGCTACAGCATCTCTATGGTGGCTCTCCTCCCCAATAATACCACTATTTGAGAGGTATGATACCATTAGAACTAACTCAAAAATCACAAATATGGATATGGCGAATAGCTTTAAATTGCTGATGGATATCTGCCTCTTTAGAGCCTTAATTTGATAATCTTTAATATCTTTCAGTATATAATCCTTCAGATTTTTTAAATTAAAATATACAGTAATTGCTAATAAATGTCAATTAAGTTTTAAGGGGGTTTCTTTGAAGAGTATCTCAATATTTGGAACTAGCAGTGATGCTGGAAAGTCCACAGTCACACTCATCATATCTAAGATATTACACGATTTGGGCTATAGGGTTGCCCCATTTAAGGCACAGAATGTCTCCAATAACGCAGTTGTAGCAGATGATGGGGGGGAGATTGCAGTGGCACAATATTTTCAAGCTGATGCTCTTGGGATAGAGACATCACACCACCTAAACCCTATACTTCTAAAGTCTGGTGGGGGTGGTAGCTCATATCTAATTATAAATGGGAAGCCCATAGCTAAACAGAGCGTAAGGAGTTACTATAGAAATATATCTAAGTTAGAGCCGATTGTCGAGGAGGCATTTCTATACCTACATGGAAGATATGATTGTATAGTTGCAGAGGGTGCAGGTAGCCCTGTTGAGTTGAACCTAATGGATAAAGATTTATCAAATATATATATAGCCTCACGATTTAAGACCAAAATTATACTTGTGGCAGATATAGAGAAGGGTGGTGTATTCGCCTCCATATATGGGGTCTATAATCTACTACCAGAAGAGTTAAAGGGGGAGGTGATAGGTGTAGTTATAAATAAGTTTAGAGGTGATATTGAACTCTTTAATGATGGTATCAAGATTATAGAGGAGAGGTTTAAAATTCCAGTATTGGGTGTTCTCCCATATAGACCACTAAATCTTGGCTTTGAGGATAGTCAATCTCTCCTGAACTATAGACAGATTAAGAGTGGGGTTGAGGAGTGGAGAGTTGGAGTTATACTATACCCATATGTTAGTAACTATAATGACCTAGAGCCTCTAATATTAAATCCAAAGGTTGAGGTTGAGTTTATTAGAGGGGATATGGATTTAGAGCAGTTTGATGAGGTTATTCTATTGGGTTCAAAACTTGTTGTGAAAGATTTGGAGTGGTTAAAGAGAGTTGGACTCTTTAGAAGGTTACAGAGGAGTCAAACTAGGATATTTGGAATTTGTGGTGGATTTGAGATGATGTTCGAGAGGCTCATAGATAGATTGGGGGTTGAGTCAAATGTAGAGACGATAGAGGGGCTTGGCTTTATAGATGATGATATAGTTTTCCAGAGAGAGAAGGTTCTAAAGAGGGGCATATATAGACTCTTTGGGAGAGATGTGAATGGTTTTGAGATACACCACGGTATTAGTAGAAAATATCCAATCTATTTTGATGGTGGGAGAGTTAGGGGTACATTTGTACATGGAGTTTTTGAGGATGAGCAGTTTAGGAGAGATAGGAGCATTGCCATAGATAGTTTTGTTGGGGAGATGAGAGAGAGGCTAGATGTAGAGTCTATATTGAATAATATTATTTAACTAAAATAGTTAAAATATTACTGTAATTTTAATAAATAGAGGGTATTTTATGATATAATTATTTTTTAACTAAATTTAATTAAGGATAAAAAATTGATAAGAGTAATCATCTATATTTTTCTAACATTTACTATTTTAGGCTGTAATTCAAAAAAGTTGAGAGATGAGTATATCTTTTTTAATAAAACTGAAAATGTATCTGAGGGGAGAAAGAGTGAAAATCTTAATAGAGAGATAGTCACAAAGGTTGAACCTGTAAAGTTTGAGTATAAGATTCAACCACATGATAGGGTATCAATTAGGGTATATAAACATCCCGAGTTGAGTACTGGTAGTAGTGGTGGGCTTGGGGAGTCTCTTCTTGTATCTTCAGATGGGACAGTTACGCTTCCTCTAATAAATGAGGTTCAGATTGCCGGTATCACACAGCCAGAGGCTCAAAAGAGGCTTGAGGGTCTATATAGAGAGTATCTAAAACATCCAACGGTTCAATTGGAGGTCTTAAATAAGAGGGCTTTTATATTGGGAGAGGTTAAGAACCCCGGACCGGTTGAGATTAGAAATGAGCAGATACCACTACTTCAGCTCCTATCCATCGCTGGTGATTTAACTCTTAGGGCAGATAGAGACTCAATTATGATTTTAAAAAATTATGGGGATAGAGTTCAGACTAAGATAGTTAGTCTAATTAATAGAGACTCCCTCAGAAATGCAAATTTGATGATAAAACCAAATGATATTGTATATGTAATTCCGAAAGATATGGGAATATTTAATAATAAGATTGATGAAATCAACCCAGTATTCAGGTTAATATCCAATGCACTAACTCCATTCTTAACAGTTCGAGCATTAGTTCAATAGAGAGGTGGGTCGAATATGACCCACCATATGACATTATATAGGGAGAACCCTAATATTCTCATCAAGCTTCTCTCTAAGGATATTCTCTATAGCGAAGAGAGTCCCTGTAGATGAACTTGCACACCCACTACAAGCACCTAAATATCTGATATATATGTCGATATGTTGACCATTCTCTTTAATATCTAATATCTCCATATCTCCACCATCCATAATTAACATCTGACGCACATTATCATCTATAACTCTATCGACGGCTTTAAGTTTCTGGACGACCGTCATATCGGCAAATGCCACAGCTCCACCACCAGCCATGGCATCGGCACTCTTAGCCATCTTCTCCTTTTCATACTCCTCTAGAAGGTCAACTAGATAGATATCTTTCGCCTCATGTCCTCCAGGTCGAATACATGATTTACAGAATGCCCCTGCCTTTGTATAGTCGGTTATCTGCTCAACTGTTGTGAGGTCGTTTAGCCTAATTACCTCTCTAAGGGTTGATAGGGATACTCTAGCACACTCACATACAATAATATCCTCCTCAAAGCTCTCCATATCTACACCCTTATATTGAGATGCTGCCTTCTTGATTACATCATAAGCCATTACTGAGCAGTTTTTGGAGATTACCCCATTTTGGATATAGTTATGCTCATCATGTTCAACCTCTAAAGTATAGACAGTAGCCATATCATTCTCATCTATCTCTATCTTATAGTTGTTTCTCTCGATAGTTCCCCAATCTCTAGGTGTCAACTCATGAATACCTCTCATATCTCTATATGGAGATACAATATAACCATTGTG
>JAADDP010000167.1 GCA_013153825.1 Campylobacterota bacterium | reverse complement strand
GCTGTTTTTGATAAAATCTCTCTACTGTTTAGATACTCCCAATCTCTAAAGCTATACGGTTTGATATCTCTTAAAAATCTATTTTTAAAATTTCTATATACTTGTGCCGTATCGGAGTGTATATTTGGAGTGAATATATCGATATCAAAATCTACATCTCTGAACTCCTCAACAATCTCACCAAACCCCTTTACATTTGCAACCCTATAACCATATATAAAGAATGGGACATCTGCCCCAACCCTTGAGCCTATATCTGCCAACCTATCCAAATCTATATTTAGACCACAGACCCTATTTAGAAGAAGTAGAAATGATGCAGAGTTGCTACTACCTCCCCCTAGACCTGCCCCCTCTGCTATCCTCTTATCCACAACAACCTTATGGTATCTGAAGAACTCTCTACAGCTTTTTGGAATTAGGTTGTAAATCTCCCTATATGCTCTATATATTAGATTTTTCTCAGTTGGGAGGTTTGGAAACCCCTCTATTGTAAATCTGTCACACCTCTCTGGAACAAAACTGACCTCATCAAATAGATTCTCAACCAGAGCAAATCTTGATAAGATAGTGTGGTACCCCCCACTATGACCTGTAATTTTTAGGAAAATATTTATTTTTGCGTTAGATTTTATCTTCATATCTTGGGGAGAGTTCCCCAAGCTTAATGGGCTATTAGTAGAGTCCAAATTTTCCATCAGCTCTCTTATACATAACCCTCATATGTCCATCATAATCATTGAATACGATAAACTGTCTCTTCTTCTCAGCCTTTAACGCCTCAATTGCCTCATCAAAGTCTAATGGCTTATGTAACTCTAAATCCATTGGAACAATCTCTACCTCATCAGGTTCTAAATCCAATACAGCCTCTGCTTCTGTTCCTAAATCTTTGAAAGACATGATTTTATGGTCTTTTATCTTATCTGCATGTCTTCTTAAGGCCTTTTTCGCTCTATCTATTACAGAGTCAACTGCACTATATACATCTTTATCTCTCTCTGTTATTACAATCGTATTCTTATCTTTTAGATTTATTACAAGCTCAACTAAAACGGCACTCTTATATGTATTATCTCTAGACACTATCGTGCTAGTTGAAATTATCTCAACATTATACTTATTTAGTTCATCTATACCATCTGAGATATATTTTTTGATGCTATCTGACAAGTTGATATGTCTTCCTACTATATTTTTACTCATAGAGATATCCTTTACATTGTTTCATTACTTAAAAAAGTTAAAAGGAGTTAATTTCTCTTCTTTTATACTATTTTAAGTTCTAAATTATATCAAGTTTAAGTAAATAAAAAGTAAATTAAATTTAATAGATATTTTATAATTTCTGTATAGTTCGTCTATGAAATGTTATATCCCTTTTTAGAGGGTCATCAAGATTGCTATATGTGACATAGACATCAACCACTACAGATATTGCACTATCAAACCCCAATGGATTTAGAACCATCCAACTCTGAGTTATATTTGCTGGGCAGTTTGGGATAAGACCACTATTCCCGATATAGTGAATATTCATATCTATATGGTATAGATTATTTGGGTCTCCAAAATCTGCTTCAATCTTATCGATACAGTTCTGGTTAAAATCTCTATCATAGTTTATGATATATAACATTGCCAACTCTGTATATGACCTCGCTAGTAGTTTAGCCTGCTCCTGCTGATACTGTGCTGTTGTGGCGTGTACGGTTCTATTGGATACTCCAAGCACAAGTGCAGATATTGTAGCCATTATAAATATAACCACTATAGCCGTAACCATAGAGAAGGCTCTCCTAAAATCTCCTCTTATCATCTAATCACCACCTTCTCTTTACATGTACTCACATTATTATCAAAAGATATCCTCTCTACAATGCAGAGCTTAAAACGGATAACCCCTCCATTCTCATTAAACTTAAATACAGATACATTATCTATTAATATATTTCTCTTAACGGCACTATCCAGATAGCTATCCCCATTCCAAGGTTGGTAGTTTGAGTAGAGATAGAGGTCAAATAGACCATTCTCCCTCTCCTCAGGGACTAGACTATATGCACTCCATGCAAGTTTATACCTCTCTGTAATAATCTTATGCCTTATAGTGTTGCTATTTGGGTCTCTATCTCTTGTAAACTTAAAGCTACTACTGCTATCTGCATATACAGGAAATATACAATCTGTAGAGCTTGTCACCTCTGGAACCATACCCATACACTCTGGGCTATACTCGCTCATACCATCATAGTAGTTACTACTCTGCATAAATATGACCCCTGCTGGTCTATCCTTGGATAGGTCAACTCTCCCTTGGGATAGGATAGATACTATTCTCGCAGTTCTATTTAGGTCTGAAGCTGGAGTTGAGAAGCCATCAATTGTTGCAGTCTCATAGTTTGAGACTCCACTCCAGTTTGGTGTGGCGTTTGAGGCGAAGCTATCATTATCATATCCAATCCACTCAACAGTTGTATACTTTATACCACCAGCTGGTACTTCGGAGAGGGGCAACCAGTCATCAGATGTTGGATGTCCACCCTTGAAGGCTAAGTGGTCTTTAGATATGGTTGTCCCTTGAACTCTATATGTTAGACGGTTAATTATCTCATTCATTGCCAACTCACTCTTTAGGTTGACTCTATAGACTGCCCTCTGGATTATGTAGTTCTCATAGACCTGAACAATAATATTTGAGGCTATAGATGCCACAATACCTAAAATTACAATTACAAATATAATCTCAACCATGGAGAAGCCCCATCTAGCCCCTCTCAAAACTGACTCTCCCCAATTGTATATGTACCTATATTGCATGAGAAGGCGTTTAGAGTTATATTCTTATCCAGCTCCTCAACCCCACTTACACTTCTCAAGTTGACACTAATAAACTTAATATTGCTCTGGAATGGAGATATGTCGCTATCCATATATATTAAATTTCCAGCATCTACAGATGGGGCAGTCAATATATTTCCACTAGGTCTATCATTTGCGAAGGAGACCCTACTATTGATAACTATAGTCTGGTCTATATACTCCCCCTCATTTGCCGATGTGGTCTCATGGTTGAAGATGCTCAAGTTTAAATCTACACCATTATAATCATCTATATCATCAAATAGTGCAAAGCTAACCTCACCTATATCTGCCCCTATTGGGGATGCCGTTATATTCCTATCATCTATAGATGAGGTTCTGCCCGATATATTCATATCTGAGATTCCACCCAAATTGAATGGGGAGTCTGGACGCTCACCTCTCAATGTGATTATTGGGGCTACACCCGTAGTCACATTTGAATCATTCTCATCCCAATGTTTACTTAGTAGAATTGCTGTATGTGTAGCCACTTCAGATATTGACTCCTGCTGTAGACCTACAAAACTACTCTTTATAGATTGCTGAATTAACATAGGCGATGGGAGTAGAACGATACCCATTATGACTAGAGCAAATATTAGCTCTATCATCGCTATACCACTTTTAAATTCTCTTCTCATATTATATATCTACCATTTTTTTTATTTCTATTATATATAAAAACTAATTAAAATAGTAAATATAATTTTAAGTTTTAAATATAGTTAAACTCTGACTTCTAATATAATAGAGTCTAAGAAGATATATGGTCAAACCTAAAGTTGCTAAAATTATAAATATTGGGTATATGATAGCTCTATTCCACTCCTCCTGCCTCTTAAGTCTATCTGTCACATTAATATCTCTATACTTCAAAACATTGTTAGCCATAGCATTTGGAACAACATTTTTAACCCAAGAGTGGTATAGAATAAGAGATTTTGGATGTATTCCAAATACCCAAGGGGCATCCTCTTGGACTACTCTAACCATCTCTCTTATCTTCTTCAACCTCTCTGGGCTATTCTCCATACTCTTTATCTGCTCAAATAGCCTATCATATTTTGGATTTTTATAGTTTGCACTGTTTACACCAGCCCCACCACTCTCTACAACACCATTTCCACCATATAGTAGAAATAGAAAGTTTTCTGGGTCTGGATAGTCGGCATTCCACCCCCAAGAGAATATCTGAACTCTCCCCTTTCTAACCTTCTCCTGAAATCTATTGTAGTCTGTAGCCCTAATTATCAGGTCGATACCCAACTTCTTAAACTGCTCTCTTCTCCAGTCAAGTAGAGACCTATCATCTACCCCACTAGAGGTTGTATCGTAATATAGCACTAGCCGTTTGCCTGTCTCTTTGGAGACTCCATCTGGATACCCAGCCTCTGCCAATAGCCTTTTTGCATACTCTATCGACTTTCTAACAGGCTCTCCATCAATGTAGTCATATACAAAGGGGTCTATACCCTCTTTTCCATCTAGATGTCCAAAAATCTCTGGTGGAATTGGAGATTGGGCAACTACCCCTCTCCCATTTAGAAATATAGATATATACTCCTCTTCACTCTGGGCAATTGAGATTGCTTGGCGAAGCTTTTTTGCCTCATTTGAGTATCCCCCTACAACTGGGTCTAACATATTAAATGCCATGTAGAATATTGAGGGGGCAATTGAGCTTTTTAATCTTATCCCTTTGGCTCTCATTGATGGGCTTAGCTCCATATTTCCATCTGCCGATATATCTATTGTCTGGTCAAATGTCTCCGAGTTTACCCCAGAAAAGTCGTAGTAGCCCTGTAGAAACTTATTCCATAGGGGGATTGACTCCTTCTCTAGAGAGAAGATAACCTTTTCTAATAGAGGGAGTCTCTCTCTACTATTTGGGTAGTACTCTATGTGGTAGTTTGGATTTTTTATGAGAACCATTCTTCGATTTGGGTTATTCTCTGCCATATAGAATGCACCTGTGCCTATTGGGTATCTATCTAGAGATATATTTTTTCTCTTTAAAAGCTCTTGGTTATAGAACCTCTCTGCCTCCCATGGAATTGGGGCAAAGAAGTTCATAGTTAGCCAGTATAGAAATTGTGGGTATCTCCCCTTAATTCTAATTGAGAATGTGAAATCATCTATAAGCTTAACCCCTGAGATATTATAATCTCTTAGGTCTATATCTCTATTCTTCTTAAATAGTTCTGATACCATCTTTGAGTAGTCACCCAATCCAACTATATAGTCGTCCATAATATCCAATATTGGAGAGCTGTTATCTCTAAGTGCCATCCTCTTTATGGCGTAAATGTAGTCACTAGCCATTAATCTTCTAGTTGATAGCTTAAGATTATATATTGAGTCGATATCTTCTTTTAAGTTCCAATTCTCCCTTAAGAATGCTGGGTGGTTCTGGTAGAGAATATCATCTCTTAATCTAAATATGTAATCTGTATATGAAATGTTTGTGCTATTTTTATCAACTCTGCTCCCATTCTCATCTATATATATAATCTCTGGCATACTTTTAAGTGTTAAAGGTTCAACTCTATATGGTCTTGCTATATAGTTATACTGTAGAGGTGGCTCATAGATTTGAGATATTATACTCCACTCATTTGAGCTGTAGGATACCACAGGGTCTAGATGTCTTGGGGGGGAGGAGAAGCTTGTAAAGAGGCTCTTTTGCTCTATCTCTTCCCCTAAATATGGGCTATTCCAAGGTGTTGAGGATACCGTATCAATAGATATTAATAAGATAATTAAATGTTTTAAAATCTGTTTCATATTTTTTATATCCAAATTTTATAAAATTATATCATCTTAATTATGTATATATATGGTAAATCTAATTTTATTATAAATATAATGAAAAGTTATTTTAATGAGTATAATTGTTTAATATTTATATATTTCTAAAAAAATTTTATTATTTTAACTTTTATTTAAAATTTTTCCATCTATAATTGATAGAATTAAAAAAATAAATAAAATAATTGGATAAAGGAAGGCTATGGCACGATTAGTAGTTATGGGAGGTGGTGTATCTGGTCACACCGCTGCAACTTTTGCAAAGAAATGGCTCGGAAAGGAGCATGAAGTTGTAGTAGTAACTCCAAATAGCAAATGGAACTGGATACCATCTAATATTTGGGTTGGAGTTGGAGAGATGAAAAAAGAGGATGTGGTCTTCCCTTTAGCTCCAGTATATGAGAAGGCAGGAATAGATTATAGACAGGCTAAAGCTCTATCTATCCATCCAGAGGGGAAGGATGGGGATGCTACTCCATATATAACAATAGAGTATACAGGTCAAGGTAAAGAGGGTCAAAGAGATGAGATAACCTATGACTACCTAATTAACGCTACAGGACCTAAACTAAACTTTGGTGCAACTCCAGGTCTTGGAGAGGGTTCTCAACTTGGAAAACATACAGTTTCGGTATGTACAGCTGACCATGCAGTCCATGCAAATGAGGAGCTACAGAAGGTTTTTGAGAAGGCTAAAGCTGGAGAGAAGCAGAAGATACTTGTTGGAACAGGTCACGGAATGTGTACATGTCAAGGGGCTGCATTTGAGTATATCTTCAATATTGACCATGAGGCGAAAAAGGCTGGTGTAAGAGATAATGTAGATATTAAGTGGATTTCAAATGAGTCATTCTTGGGTGACTTTGGTATGGGTGGACTCCATATGAAGGTTGGAGGGTATGTTGTAAGCTCGAAGCTCTTTGCTGAGTCTCTATTTGCTGAGAGAGATATTCCATGGCTAATTGGAGCTCATGTAAATAAAGTTGAAGAGGGTAAAGCTCACTATGAGCTACTAGATGGCTCAACAGGGACTGAGGAGTTCGATTTTGCTATGTTAATTCCTCCATTTGCTGGAGTTGGGTTAAAGGCATATGATAAGGGTGGAAAAGATATTACAGATAAGCTCTTTGCTCCAAATGGATTTATGAAGGTTGATGCAGACTATACAGCTAAGCCTTATGAGGAGTGGAAAGCTAGTGATTGGCCAAGAACATATCAGAACCCAGATTATGGTAATATCTTCGCAGCTGGAATTGCGTTTGCCCCTCCACATCTAATCTCTAAGCCTATGAAGTCTAAGAATGGAACGCCAATCAACCCAACACCACCAAGAACAGGAATGCCTGCTGGAATTATTGGAAAGGCTGTGGCGAAATCTATCTGTGATAGAATTAAAAATCCAGATGCAAAACTTCATGAGGCATCTATGGCAGAGATGGGTGCAGCTTGTGTGGCATCTGCTGGAAAGGGTATCCTTAGTGGAACAGCTGCAGCGATGACAGTATATCCTGTAGTTCCAGATTTCGATAAGTATCCAGGGACAGGTAGAGATACAAAATATACATATGGAGAGATTGGACTTGCAGGACACTGGATTAAACATATCCTACACTATATGTTTATCTATAAGGCGAAGCTATATCCAGGTTGGACACTAATCCCAGAATAGAATTAAAGGAGTAAATATGAAACCAGAAGAGATAAATTTTCAGAAAAATGACCAGTTTGCATTGACAATGATACCAGGTGCTTTTGCTAAGAAGATGAGAACTTGCCTAATTTGGCAATTTATGAGATTTCTATCTATAAATATCAAAATGTTAGTTGTGGTATCTAAGAGCCACTAAGAGCCTAAATCTACCCCCAGATGGGGGAGGTTACACCTATTTTATATCGAAGAATCTCTTTAACTTTTTCTTAAACTCAATATACTCTTTTTTATCTTTTGACTCATCAATAATAAACTCTATTATCTTCTCCTCTATTAGATGCTCATTTCCTTTGAATCTATTTTTTGAATACTTCTCAATCTTATTTATTAAACCTTTACCTCCATTTTTTCTATAAAAAATATTTTTAATATCTTTAGAGCTACCTATATTTTTATATTCTGCTATATCTAAATCGTCAAACTTATATATATCTTCTAAACATTCAGCCTCTATATGTCTATGGAATATTGGATTTTGAAGTAGATTTTTTACTGTATATTTCTCAATATTATCCTCTACTGGGATAAATAATATATTTTCTTTTATATTATATGATTCTACATAGCTTTGAACATCTTTATCAAATATCGCCATAACATCTGCATTTATATAATGTCTGTCTTTCTCTATAAATGTACGAAATACTTTTTGCCATCCACCAATTGGAACTATCGTATAGTATAGTCTATATTTAAACCTATTGTTGAACTCATCATCAATAAATCTCTCTATAAATTTTTTTGCTAACTCATCCTCTACTAGAATAACTTTATCATAATAGCTATGTTTATATATACTTTTTGTTAGATAGGCTGGATAGACAGGGTTTGATATATATACATAGCCATCTTTATTTTCAAATAGATATAGATTTCTTGCATTGGAGTTTTCAATAATTTGTGGAGAGTGGGTAGCAACTATAAATGTGATATTAAACTCTTTTCTAAATTGGTTAATCGACTCTATTAATCTATTTTGGGCTAATGGGTGTAGAGAGATATCTAATTCATCAATAACTATCAATGATTTTTTATTTTTGTTCCTCTTGCCACTAATTAGTTTTAATAGAGCTAATACGAAATATTCTCCTGTACTAAAAGAGTATTCGGATATTATATTTCCTTTAAAATCCCTATAGAAGTATATTATCTCCTTTTTTTCAATCTTCTCAATATAGACCTCATCGGTAAATAGAGACTTATATCTACTATTATCATCTCTTTTTCCATCAATAATATAACTTAGATTATCTCTAATAAACTTAATGGTATCCTTGTCCTGTTTCGAACTACCCTTTATTTTGTTCTTATCAACTTGCTCCAATACATCTTTTTTAAACTCTAAATGTTCAAATCGAGCACCTGAAACAATTCCAGATTCAAAAATACCATCTATCCTAGGCATGGAGGCTGTTTTATCTTGAATTGTCCAAGCCCTAGCTCCACTTTTTTGATTAAACTTTTTCCACTCAAACTTCTCAGTATTATTGAAGGTATATATAATTCTACTACTATTAAAACTATCACCCTTAAACTCTCTCTGTAGAAAAATCTGTTTTGTTAAGTGACCTATGGAGATGAGTAGTGTTGATTTTCCAAGTCCATTATTGCCAACAATTATATATAGTTCTCCATTTAATCTTATTCTAAACTTTTTTTTAAGCTCTTTGATACTTTTTAAATTTTTTATCTCTATATCGATAGTTGTAATATTTTGTAATTTAGGGATATCTCCTTTTGGCTTTTTAGAGCTATCTCTATTGATAATTTCACTATACCATTCATATATATATTTATATATTGGACTATTTTCTGAGGTTTTTTGTAATATTCCTCTACATTCAGGCAAGTTTGGTCTATTTCTATTCTCCTCTAAAATTCTTATATTGTGTTGATAGTAATTTATAGTTCTATTATTAATTTTTTCTTCATATAATTTTGTATCATTATCAATAATTTCAACTAAGGCTAT
>JAADDP010000097.1 GCA_013153825.1 Campylobacterota bacterium | reverse complement strand
TTAGTTATTTATTAATTTATTATTTTAAAGGGGTGCTTATGCAGATAAAAAAAATTTTTATAATCGGTAAACTTTTACTTCTGTCCATATTTATTACATATCTAAATGGTGTTGAGGTTAATATAAAGGCTGGACTTCCATATGTAGATGTAGATATAAATGGAGAGTCTGTTAGAATAGAGAGAATTCAGGATACAAAACATAAATTGAATAATTCATACACAAAGACATCTAGACCTGCACCACCATTTACCATCCAGCCATTTCAACCTATTAAGGGTGTTGAGACTGTAAGTGAGCTAGATGTAATAGATTTTATATCAAATGATGTGACTAATAATACAGGACTTTTAGTTGATGCAAGAATGCCAAAATGGCATCAGATAGGGACGATACCGGGGGCAATAAATATACCATTTTCAATTCTATCTCCAGATAGAGATAACCCATTTTTGGAGCAGATATTGGAACTTTTTGGAGCAGTTAAGAGTGGAGATAAGTGGAACTTTTCTAATGCTCAAACTCTTCTAATTTTTGATAATGGTCCTTGGTGTCAACAGGGGGTTAGAGCCATGAAAAATCTCGTAGGTTTGGGATATCCTAAATCTAAAATACTCTACTATAGGGGAGGGATGCAGTTTTGGCAAATTTTAGGGCTTACTACGATAAAACCGAAATAAACCATTAATATAAAAGGAGAGAAGATGTTGAATAAAGATGAGTATGACCCAAAAGAGTATGATGACTATTATGAGAGGGAGACCAGAGGTGCCGAGATTCTGGGAGGAAATAGGGATGATGGGAGTGGAGTTCAGAGCTTTTTTATCGGTTTGACACTTCTCACTATACTATCGGTTGGTGGCTACTTTGGATATAACCATATGGTAAATCTTGGGGATAGGGAGTTTAGGGAGGTGACTACACCTGCAGATGAGAATATAACTTTGGCAGTTCAGAAGAGAGTTCAAAATATAATATCTATACAGAATGTAGATGGAAAGATTAGTCCTGAGGATATAGCAAATATTGTTCAACTCGTTATGGATAAGATGAAGGAGGAGAATGAACTCTATGGAGATGATAATAGGGATATTAAAACAGAAGATATGGCAACATCTGGGGAGAGTACAGATGAGCAGTTATATAATAATCTATATCCTATAAGTGCAGATGTCATAGAGGAGAAGAGAGGAGATATTGATAATAATTTGGTTAAACCAGATAGAGTTATAAGTAATGATGGCGAGATAGAGGATACATATAATAAAGTTGTTGTAAAAAATGGTGGTCAAGATGAACTTGGTATGATATCAAGAAATATCTCTAAGATGGTAAGTAGCGAAAATAGAGAGGCTGATGAGTATGAGAAACAGCTTCAGCAAGAGTCTGAACATAGAAAGAGAGAGATGAGATATGTTATTGTAAAGAAGGGGGATACTTTAGGTAAAATCGCAAAGAGGGTATATGGAAACGTTATGGCATATAAGAAGATATATAGGGCAAATCCAGATATTCTAAAGAGACCCGACAAGATATTTATTGGTCAAAAGTTGAGAGTTCCAGAGTAGGAGGTTTAAGATGAGGGCTATTATCACAATATCAATATTTTTAATATCTATATATGCAGAGGAGCCTGTGGCTGTAAAGATTACAGATGCTATATCCCATATATATACAATTGATAGTGGGAAGATGGTAAAGGTTCACAGAATACAGGATACAGCAAATAGGTTGACAGATGACTTCACCAAGACATCCAGAGTATGCCCCCCATTCTGTATACAACCGACAAAAGTTAGGGAGGGTATTCAGAATATAGAGGAGCTTGAGCTTCTAAATTTTATGAAAGAGGATGTTGTAGAGGGTAGGGGTATTGTTGTAGATGCTAGGTTAAAGAGTTGGTTTGAGTTTGAGACAATACCATCAGCTATAAATATCCCATTTACACTTATAGAGAGAGCTACAAAAAGTAGGGTTGAGAGGCTATTCAGTATATTGGGTATGAAGATTAAGAGTGATGGCTCTTGGGACTTCTCAGGAGCTAAGAGGTTGGCTGTGTTCTGCAATGGTGTCTGGTGTAAACAGTCCAAAATATTTATAAACTCTATGGTTGAACATGGCTATCCAGAGGATAAAATTCTATATTATAGAAGTGGATTTCAGGGGTGGAAACTCTTGGGTCTCACAACCACTGTTCATAAAGAGGTGAAAGAGAGGTAGATATATTTTATGTATAAGAGATTATTAGTTTTTTCAATGGCATTTATACCACTTTTAAGTGGTGATGAGATGGTAGTTAAAATTACAGATGATATGCCATATGTATATACGGTAGATACAGGAGAGAGGATAAAAGTTCAGAGGATACAGGATACAAACAATAAGTTGACAGATGATTACACCAAGACATCTAGACCATGTCCCCCATTCTGTATTCAGCCGACGGAGATAGCAAGAGGTGTTCAGAATATAGAGGAGCTTGAACTTCTAAAATTTATGCAGAAGGATGTTATAGAGGGTAAGGGTATTGTTGTAGATGCCAGATTGAAGAGCTGGTTTGAGCTTGAGACCATACCATCTGCTATAAATATACCATTTACAACATTTCAAAATCTCTCTAAAGATAAGGCTGAAAAGATATTTAAACTACTCGGTATGGGGATAAATAGTGATGGCAGTTGGGACTTTAGAGGGCTTAAGAGGCTTGTTATATTTGATAATGGTCTATGGTGTGAACAGGCTAAACATCTGATAGATAGTATGTTAGAGCATGGCTTTCCGAATGAGAAGATATTATACTATAGAAGTGGATTTCAAGGTTGGAAACTTTTAGGGTTGACAACAGTTGTCCATAAGGAGATAAGGAGGTGATGAACCTAGTCTAACAACTAGGTTCTATATGGTACTATTAGTGTCCACATCCACAGGAGCCATCTCCACAATGTTCATCTCCACCAACAACTCCAGTAGCTATCTCCTCATCTGTAGCCTCTCTAGCACTTATAACCTTAACACTAAACATCAAATCTTTTCCAGCCAGAGGGTGGTTAAAATCTACAACTACACTTTCATTGCTAAATGATTTAACTGTAACCTGTACAGTCTCTCCATTTTGACCCTGTCCATATAGAACCATACCCTCTTTAAGGTCTATACCCTCGAACTGCTCTCTTGGTAGTGTCTGGATAGCATCATCGCTATATTCCCCATAGGCATCCTCAGCCTTCACCATGATATCTCCACTCTCATCTGTAGACATCCCGACTAGACCCTTCTCAAGACCAGAGATAATTTGACCTGTACCCATAATAAACTCTAAAGGCTGAGCACCCTTATTGCTATCTAGAACCTCATTTGTTCCAGCCTCTTTAACCTCATACTCAATACCAACAACGCAGTTCTTATCTCTTACTGTCATATAGACTCCTATTTTTTAAATGAGTGTTATAATAGCAGAGTAAGCTTTACTAAAGATGAATTGGTTATAATTTGAAATAAGACCAATAGCTCAATTTTATCAAAGGCTTCTACAACTCCTACTACGAGAAATGGTCATCCTAAAGAAAAGAGTCGATATGAATAGAACTTTACACATAGTTAATGGAGATTTCAATCTAAATAGATTAGTCGATATTGGTATAGGTGGAGATTTTATAATGTGGGGCGACTTTTTATATAGTGGAGAGGTTAAGGGTGGAATCTCGCTCGAAGAGTTCTCCAGGAGAAGAGCAGAGTATATAGCATCAATTGGAATTGGTAATTTTAATGAGTTAGATAGAGAGTTTAGGACAAGAAATGGAATCTTAAACTCATTTAGAAAGTACCTTAAGATATATCTATGGTTTGAGGCAGATATATATGATAGACTCCAGCTAATTCAGATACTTGACTGGTTTAGAAGGTACGCCTCAAATGGAGTTGGTATATATGTTTTAAATATAGAGAGACCACTAAACCTTCTCACCAGAGATGAGATTATGGACTATATAATCTTTTATAGAGAGAGGGTGACTCCAACACACTATGATATTGCTCAGATGGCCTGGAGTGCCTTTACTTCACATACACCATACCCATGGTATAGGCTACTATTTAATAATTTAGAGGCTATACCTCACCTAAAATCGACCATAAAGAGGGTTCTGGAGGAGTATCCAGATATTAAGAGTGGTCTAAGTAGGACAGAGTATCAGGCACTACTCACAATCTCACACGGTATAGAGACTCTAAAGGATATCTATGTGGCAGTTCAGAAGATGGAGGAGTTACCATTCATGGGTGAGGAGATTTTTCTATATAATATAAATGCCATTATTGATATGAATTTAGTGAAGCATACTAAAGATGGGAGAGGATTTGAGATGACCTCCTTCGGGAGAGCCATATTAGATGGTGAAGATTTCCTATACAACTACCACCAGATAGATAGGTGGATTGGGGGAGTCCACATCACAAACTCCAACTTATGGTGTTGGGATAGGGACTCCTCATCAATATCTGAGCGTTAACCTCTCTTTTTTGGTACTTCAACCTTTAGGAGACCATCTTTTATCTCCTTTGTTAACCTTGAGATATCTGCATCAAACGGTATTGGAACCTCCTCCGTAGTAGTACTGCTTACACTACTCTCACCAACACCATTCTCTGTAACTATTCTCTCTTTCTTAGATGTTGTTATCTCAATCTTTATAGAGTTACTCAAAATTGTTGTCTTCACCTTTGAGTTTTTCATATCTGATAAGCTTCTCTTCAGTAGATATCTATCTCCCAAATCTTGAAATGTCTCCATATCTGAACTATCTATAATACTCTCTTGGCTCTCAACATATAGAGGCTTCTCTATCTCATTATGCCCTCTCATTCCAGCCTCCATGGAGCGATTTAACATCTCTATCTCTTTAGCCCCCTCATACATATATTTTAAATTTAGACTATCTATATCACTCCCTGCAACCATAAACTTAACCACCAAACCAAAAAATATACCCTTTTTTAACATCTTCTAATTTCTCCTTTTTAAATCTCTTGCTCTTCTCTTCTGTCTCATAAGCCTCTTTGCCAACTCTCTCATATCATCTGCCTTATCACTCTCATCAACTATCTCAATACCTAAGATTGTCTCTACACAATCTTCAAGTGTAACAATCCCTTCGGTCTGATCATAGCTATCTGTAACTAAAAACATATGCTCTTTTTTTCTAATAAATAGGTCTAAAGCTTTGGCAACAGGCACATTCTCATTTATACTAAATATATCCTTCTTTATATTGGCTAAAATTGCACTCTCATCTCTTAAAAACTCTCTAAATAGCTGTTTGGTTAAGACAATACCTGTGACATTATCTATCGTCCCTTTATATATCGGAACTCTTGAGAAGCTAAATATATCATCCTTTGTCTCCAGCACCTCTTTTATACTCATATTCTCCTCCAGTGCAAAGACCACCGAGCGAGGAGTTAAAATATCTGCAACCTTGACCTCATCAAGTTTTAATACATTCTCAATTAAATCGGACTCTTTCTCATCTATAACCCCCTCATTTTCACTAAGTTGCATACTGGCAATTAGCTCATCTTTTGTAGTGGATGGCTCCTCCCTACCCCTATTTGATATCTTATCTGTGATAAATAGAGTTGTCTTAATAATTGGATAGGTGATAAATATAAAAAATTTCACCATATAGGCTGTAAATGGAGCTAGAGGCTTCCAGTATATCGCCCCAATGGTCTTTGGAACAATCTCAGACACATATAAGATTGCAAATGTCAATATTATGGAGACATATATTACAGCCTCATCTCCAAATAGGTGGGAGGCTTGAGCTCCAACTGCTGATGCACCTAATGTATTTGCAATTGTATTCAAAATAAGCACAGACGCAATTGAAACATTTATATTCTCTTTATGAGACTTTAAAAGTTTTCCAACTTTTGGAGACTCCTTCTCTAGCAGAGATATGTAAGACATCTGTGTTGATAGTAGAGCAGACTCCAATATGGAACACAAAAAAGATATCCCAACAGACAATATAAAAAATAGTATCAAATAACCCATATACTCTTAAAAATCCTTTATAGTAAAATTAAACTTGCTAAACCCAGAAAACTAAAAAAACCTACAACATCGGTGACAGTTGTCAATACTACGGTACTTCCTATTGCAGGATCGACCCCCAACCTCTTCAATACTAGAGGGATAAGAGAGCCAAATAGTCCAGCCATAAATAGATTTATGACCATAGATAACCCTATAACAACACCAAGCATCTCAATATTGAACCAACTGTAGGCAATAACCCCCATGATTATAGCAAACAAAAACCCATTTAGCAAAGATATTGCCACCTCTTTTTTGATAATTCTCTTAGCATCACTATGAGAGATATCTCCAAGTGCCAACTGTCTCACCACGACTGTAAGTGTCTGTGTCCCTGCATTACCACCCATAGATGCCACAATAGGCATTAGTACTGCAAGAGCCACCATACTATCTATAGTCTCCTGAAATGCACCTATAACAAATGATGCCAATATGGCAGTAAAGAGGTTTATCCCCAACCAGTTTGCTCTAGTCTTCGTAGCTTTTACAACATCTTCATCCTCCTCTGCCTCATCATCAACTCCTGCCAAGTTATACATCTGCTCGGTAGCCTGTTCATTTATAATATCATATATATCATCAGATGTTATCCTACCGACAAGTATTCCACTGCTATTTACAACTGCTATCACCGATAGGTCATACTTCTTAAAGTACTCAACAACTCTATATATATCCTCCTTATCATACGCCTTTATAGGCTCAAAATGCTCTTCAGACTCCTGAATATTCTCATAAAATGTTTTGGTAAAGTTGAATGTCAATATATCATCTAAATCTATCCCATATAGGAGCTTTCCATCCTCGGTTGTGATGAAAACTGTATGGACATTCTCTATCTTCCCCCCCCTCTTAAGTTTAGAGAATCTATCTATTGCATCCTGAACCCTCTCATGCTCTTTTGCTGTAAAGACCTCAGTCTGCATGTAGGCTCCCGCCTCATGCTCCTCATAGCTTAGAAGCTTCTGTATATCTCTCTGATCCTCAATATTGAGTCCTCTAAATAGCTTTAGAGCCTTAGCACCATCAACCCTACTAAGCTCCTGAATAAACTCCACCTGATCATCACTCTCCATCTCCTCTATAGCCTCAATAAGCTTATCATCCGAGAGTGACTCAATAACGCTATGGAAGTATCTATCTGGTAACTCTAAAGCCACATATCCAACTATCCTATCTGGGATTAGTGGTATGGCTCTCTTCAGCTCATCCTCATCAAGCTCTTTCAATATATTTGCTATGTCAGAGGGGTACAACTCACTGCCACTATGCTCCATTATATATCTGCTCAACCTCTCCACTATAGACCCCTTTTATAAAAATAGTTTGGGATTATAGCTTATCATCTCTTTGCTCTCTCTATATTCCTCAGATGTTCTCTATAGCTCCTGCTGAAGTCATGTTTTCCATCCCTATTCTTGACAAAGAATAGAAAATCGGTCTCCTCTGGATGTATTGCAGATATGATTGCATCTATAGAGACAGATGATACTGGATATGGTGGAATTCCCCTATTTAGGTAGGTGTTGAATGGACTCCTATCCTCTCTAATCCTCTCTGGTGTCACTCTCACATGGGAGTATAGCCCATAGTTGAGTGTTCCATCCATCTGTAGGGGCATACCCCTCTTGAGCCTATTATATATGACCGATGATATCTTAGGCATCTCATCAACTGATGCAGCCTCCTTCTGAATTATGGAGGCGATAGTTAGATAGATTAACCATAGTCTCCTATCGTAGCTCTTTAGCTCCCTGACTGCTACATTCTCATATATCTTCTCACTCTCAGATATTAGAAATCGTATAACTCCCCTCTCATCCATCCCTATAGGTATGTGGTATGTCTCTGGTACAATTCCAGCTTCAGGATATGGGGATAATCTTCTATACTCATCAATAAGTCTATCGTAGTTGAGATTATAATCCCTCTCAAGCTTTTTAAAAAATATCTCCTTCGTCTCACCTGGTATTAGTGTAATCTTATGGTAGTTACCTTTCGCATCAACAACCATCTTTAGAAGGTCTATACGGTTTATAGTTGGGCTATCTATGGTAATCTCACCACTCTTAGGCTCCCCAATCGCCATCAATAGATACTTATCTATAGGTGTCACAAATAACCCCTGTCTCTTTAATGAATTTATTGTATTTGTGATTGAGCCACTAGGTAATTTTATAACCTTTTTAGGCACATTAAGAGGAGTTGTGATATATATTATAATAGATATAATAAAGAGAGTAGCAATTTTACATAGAGTAGAGAATATGATATTGAAATTTAAATTTTTCATAGTAACTATTATATCTAAATTTAATATAAACTATTAACAAAAAAAGATGAAAAAAGTTCTATTAATAACAGTAATATATCTACTATTTATAGGATGCTCATCTAGAGAGCCTATAACATGGAAGAGACGCATATTGGAGTCTAAAGTTTCACCAGTAGAGTTGGCATATAGTGAGTATGGAGTCGAGAATAGAGAGACCTTACTATTAATCCACGGCTTTGGAGAGAGTAAATATACCTGGAGATTTATAGTTAAAGATTTAGCAGAGAGATATAGAGTTATAGCTTTAGACCTAAAGGGGTTTGGAGACTCTCCAAAGGTTAAAGATAGAGACTACTCTGTATATGACCAAGCAAAGCTTGTAGAGAGATTTATAGCAGATATGGGTATAGATAGAGTCACCCTTATAGGTCGCTCATTTGGGGGAGGGGTATCTCTAATCTTAGCACTTATGCAGGAGTATAGACTATTAACCTTCAATATAGATAGGTTAATTCTGATAGATACAATGTGCTATAGGCAGGATTTACCATCTATGATGAGATTTCTACAGAAGCCAATTATAGGCTATCTAGGTATCCATCTATTAAGCTCTAAGAGAGTTGCTCTAGAGGCTTATAGATACGCATTTAATGATGATAGTTTAATACCGAAGAGTAGTGTAGAGAAGAGTGCAGAGTTTTTGGATATGCCACTTGCAAAGTATGCCTACAAGGAGAGTGTAGATGATATTATCCCAGATGATGTAAACTTTATAGAGAGTATATATAATAGGATATCTATACCAACACTAATTGTGTGGGGGAGGGAGGATATATCTATTCCATATCAATTTGCTCTAAAACTCCATAGAGATATTGCAAATAGTAGAGTTGTAATACTTCCAGATGTTGGTCATATGCCACAAGAGGAGTCACCAAGTATACTACTCTATATAATGAATAGCTTTCTATCCTCCACGAAATAGAAGCTTAAATGTTG
>JAADDP010000023.1 GCA_013153825.1 Campylobacterota bacterium | reverse complement strand
TACATTGAGCGAATTTTACTCTTTATATTTGGTATTAACTTTGCCGATACAGATAATCTATCATAACCTATATTTATGAGTGTCTCTATAGCCTCATCAACACCAGCTATCTCTCCACATATACTAACGGGTCTCTTTGCTGTATCTCTAATTATTCTCAATGTAGATATCAATATTGGAGAGAGGGGGTTTATCTTCAATATATCGTGAGTTCTATCTACGGCAAATAGATACTGTGTTAGGTCATTTGTACCTACGGAGTAGAAGTCAACCTCTTTATCAAAAATTTTAATTGCTAATATTAGAGATGGAACCTCAACCATAACCCCAAACTCTATATTTGATATATCTATATTATTCCTATCTGCAACACCCTTAGCGATATCCCTAGCTTGAGTAAACTCATCTATCTGAGATACCATAGGGAACATAATCTTTACATGTCTACCACTATGAGCCTTAAATATTGCCAAGAGTTGCTCTTCAAATAGCCTCTTCTCATATAGGGAGAAGCGAATACCCCTTAAGCCCAGAAATGGATTATCCTCTTCAGGTATAGATATGTATGGGAGAGACTTATCTCCACCAATATCCAATGTTCTAATTGTAACATCATCAAATAGCTCAAGTATATCTCTATACATATTGGTCTGCTCATCGAGTGTAGGTCTCTTCTCTTTAAACATAAACTCTGTTCTCAATAGACCTATGCCATCAGCTCCAAAATCTTTTGCTCTCTTAGCAGATTCTAAATCTGTAACATTTGCAAGAACTTTAATCTTCTTTCCAAATTGGGTCTTGGCAATCTCAAATCTACTCTGAAAGCTCTCTCTATCCTCTAAATTTAGCCTATCCTCCATCTCCCTAGCCTCTAAAATCTCCTCCTCTGTAGGGGATAGTATCAGCTTACACCTAATTGAGTCTAAAATAATCTCATCGGAAATCTTCTCCTCAATATCTATATCTCTGTTTAATATTATTGATGGAATTGTTAATGAGCGAAGTAGTATAGATGAGTGTGAGGTTAAAGAGCCTCTTGTCAAAACTACACCCTTTATATTGCTACTCTCTATCCTCTCAACATCTTGAGGGAGAATATCATCGGCAATCAGTATAGATTTTCTATCTGGAACATGGAGAACTCTATTTATCCCTAATCTAGATAGGACTCTCTGCTCTAAATCTTTAAAATCCATAACTTTAGAGCTTAATGAGCTATCCTCAATTTTAGATATCTCTATATTAATCCTATCTTTAAATTCATCAAGTGACTTAAATCCTCTCTCTGGAGTTATACTCTTTAAAAGCTCCCTCTGTGCTAAAAATATCTCTCCATTGCCACTATTACCGCCACTCTCAAACTTATCTCTTAACTCTTCCTCAACAAGTGATATGGCTCTATTTATATCTATATCTCTCTTCTCAATAGTCTCATCATATGCACACAGTGTAGGTCTACCGACAACAACCCCCCTAAATATCGGCTCAATTTCAGAGTTATCTCCCTTTGAGACTATAATCTCCACATCCTCTGACATAATTTTATTAAAAGTTGATTTTAGGTGTGATATAGCCCTTTCAGCATCATATCCGGTAGCCTTTAAGGTAAAACTATCACCACAATCTAGAGATAGAGATAGAATTTTAGATGTATTTGAGGCGGAGATTTCTCTACCATTTATAGATATTTTAACCTTGGATTTAAACCTCTTAACCTCATTTACAAACTTGACAATTGGTCGTAGATGGAAACCATTGGATGAGGTGATTGTAAGCTCTACTTCACTCTTTTTTTTTCCATTCAGTATCTTATTTTAAAACTTCATATACCCATTTTTTTGGATTTATTATATAATTTTTTATTTAAATTTTTTATAAAAAAACGGATTTTCACTATATAACCACTTTTTTCTAACTATATATTTTTGAGACAAAGTAGTTATATACATTTTTTGCATCTCCCAATGTGGCTATTGAGTCTCTATTTAAACCACCATCTCCTCCAACTATAGGTATCTTTAGAAGCTCATCAATCTGCTTCATTATTCTCCTAGTATCTTTTATGGTATCAACAGTTGTACTGTGGTAGTCTCTATAGCTATCCTTCTCCCCCTCAATATATATTGCCCTCTTAAGCCTTGCGATATGCTCATCTAATAGATATCCATACCCCTTAATTGTAGGAATTATCTCCTCTATATGTTCACCAATCTTGATAAGTTCATCTATATAATCTCTAATATTATGGGCATATATTTTGCTCTCCTCATATAATCGAGTAGCCTCTTTTAAATTTCTATTAACTCTAAGTGCAACCCTGACCCTATATACTATAAATCCAACTACAAGAGCTACCCCTCCAACTATTGCTAATCCAAGTTCAGGATTGCTATCACCCAATAGTATATTTGAGATTGATGAGAATATCTGCTCAATAGTTGAGTATTCAATATTAATATCTGGAAACTTATCAAGCTTCAGCTCTATACCTAAATTTTGAGCCATAAGATATATTGATGCTCCAAAGATAGATACCATAGATATCAGTGCTAAAAATAGAGAGCCAAATACTCCACTAGATATATCTTTGACATCTATCCTATCAATATCTCTATCTATGGATATATTGAGACTCCTCCTCTCTCCACTATCTGGAGACTCAACACCAAATCTACCCAATATGGCTCTCCCCTCCCTAAACGAACCATCAAGAAATTTATCCCTCATCTCCTCCAGATGCTCTATACTCTCCATAAGCTCATCTTCCACATTTGCCAACTCATTCTCAATTGTAGATATAAGCTCTGCTGACTTATCTATAAGAGCTTTTGTCCTCTCTCTCTTACTCAACTCTCTACCATCTATCTCATCGATATCCCTCTCAATCTGTAAATTCTCAGAAAAATTACTACCATTTCCCATACTTTAATCCTTTTTATCATTTTCATAAAATTCTATTAACCAAATTTCCCAAGAATTCTCCCCTCAAAATCTTCGATTTGGTGGAAGATGAACTGGGATGAGCAGAGCTTACCCTTAACGATGCACTCTTCTCTCCTTGACACCTTTATATTCTTATAAATAGAATTATATAAAAAAAAATGCTTTTTTTGCAAAAAATAATTATAACTGCTTATAGAGCTATAACCCATTTGCGTTGATAAAAATTTAATGTTGGCTCTAAAATTAACTAATAGATTGGTATAATACCTTAAAATAAAATTAGGATTTACATGAATATAGCCATAGCACTACTGATTTTATCACTTTTAATATTTTTTCATGAGTGGGGTCACTTTATTGCAGCTAGAGCTTTCGGTATTAAGGTTGAGAGATTTAGTATCGGTTTTGGGAAGATGTTAATCTCCAAGAGGTTTGGAGATACAGATTGGGTCATATCTCTAATTCCACTTGGAGGGTATGTGAAGATGAAGGGTCAGAGCGATAGTAACCCATTGGAGAAGAGTTACGATTCTGATAGCTATAACTCTAAAACTCCTTTGCAGAGGATATTAATTCTACTAGCTGGACCATTTGCAAATCTATTTGTGGCATTCTCACTATATTTTACCCTATCCCAGATGGGGACATACCTATCTCCTCTATTTGACTACAGCCACTATATATCTCCAACCATTGGGGCCTTCTCCGATGACTCTCCAGCAGAGAGAGCCGGTTTAAAAGTTGGGGATAGGGTATTGACCATAGATGGTATTGAGGTTGAGAGGTGGGATGATATAAAGAGTATTATAGAGTCTAAAGATGGAAATAATTTAAGATTTACACTTTTGAGAGGTGGAGAGAAGCTTGAATTTGATATCAGACCGACTCTAAAGAGTCTAAAGAATAGATTTGGAGAGGTTGTTGAGAGAAAGGTTGTGGGAATAGCCCCAGATATTCCGAATGAGAAGTTGCAATTCTCCCCAATTGAGGGGTTAAAATTTGCATATCATGAGACACTCAACGCCTCAACACTCATATTTCAGAGTATACAGAAGTTAATTACTGGTGCCGTTTCATCGAAGGAGCTTGGAGGTGTAATATCCATAGTGGATATTACGGCGAAGGCTACGGAGTCTGGGATTGCAGTACTGATACTCTTCACAGCACTCATATCTGTAAATCTAGGTATTCTAAATCTACTCCCAATTCCAGCATTAGATGGGGGACACATAGCCTTTAATCTATATGAGGCAATCACAAAGAGGCATCCAGATGAGAACATCATGTATAGATTGACAATTATCGGCTGGATAATACTATTGGGGCTTATGGCTCTTGGAATATATAATGATATAAATAGAATAGTAGGATAGGATTATGGATAGAAGAGATATTTTAAGAAGAAATCTAGATAGGGTTATCTGGAATATAGAGAGGGCTAGAGTTAGCGTAAGTGAACACCATATTGTAAAGATTGTTGCAATTAGCAAATATAGTGATGAGAGCAGTATTGAGGAGTTATATAGATTGGGTCAGAGAGCCTTTGGAGAGAATCAGGTTCAACAGCTTGAGAAGAGGGTAGATGCCTTAGATGAACTGCCAATAGAGTGGCATATGGTTGGAACGCTCCAGAGAAATAAGATAAATAAACTTATAAGGTTGAGACCATCTCTTATACACTCTGTTGACTCTCTCCGATTGGCAAAGGCGATAAGTGGAAGATTGGATGAGCATGGAGGAAAAATTTCTATTCTCTTACAGATAAACTCGACTGGAGAGAAGACAAAGAGTGGAGTATCTATAGAGGAGGCTACAGATATCTATAGAGAGATATCTGATAAGTTTAAAAATCTAAACCTAAAAGGGGTTATGACAATTGGAGCCACAAGTAGAGATAGGCTTCTTATTCAGAGAGGTTTTGAGAAGACATATAGGGTCTATGAGGAGCTTAGAAGAGATGGTGCATCAATATGCTCTATGGGGATGAGTGGTGACTATGAGTTGGCTATTAAGTGTGGCTCAAATATGGTTAGAATCGGCTCAGATATATTTAAAATGGGAGAGTAGACTTATATGAGGCAGTTGGTTTACTACTATAAGGATTTTAATAAATTTAAGAGGTGGTGTAAAAGTAACACTATTGAGAACTCTGAGAGATTAATTATAGAGATAAACTATCCAAGTGGAGATAAGGGTAGATTGAAGAGGATTTTGGAGAGGCTAAATAGTATATTTCCAGATGCCACAATATCTGGTATGCAGAGTTTTGGTAGCTTTATAAACCATCAGATATCTGACCTCAATGAGGCACCAATATTCTCTATCATAGAGCTTGAGAAGAGCAGAGTATCATCTCTCATATTGGATTTGAGCAAAAACTATACCGAGAGTGATTGCAGAAATGAGTATAAGGCTGATAAGAGCGATATTCAGAAGTATCTCCAGTCAGACACACAAGCGATAGAGATACTATCCAGTTTCAACACATGCCAAACATCATTCTTTATGAACTACTTAGGGAAAGACTTTTCACACCTTAAAATATTTGGTGGTGGAGCTACTAGTAAATCATATAATGATAGTAAATCTTTTGTGTTTCATAAGGATAAGATTTATGAAGAGGCTATCATACTTATATTTTGGCATGGAGATGACCTATCAATTGAACTCTACAGAGCCTTTGATTGGAAGCCAATTAGCAAGAAGAAGAGGATTACTAAGGTTGATAGTTCAACTATATTAACAATGGCAAATAGTCCAGCACTAGATATCTATAGAAAATATTTTCCAAATATAGAGAACAATAGGTCTGTATTCCTCCAAGTTCCACTCTATGTAACCAAAGAGAATACATCATATACAGTCCATATATTGGATATAGATTTAAAAAATCAGAGTATCGTTACTGCCCAGCAGTTGAATGAGGGTGATGTTGTTCAGCTATCTATAGGAAACTACAACTCCATGATGAATCGAATTCAGGAGATATATAACTTTCTATCTGAGACCCCTGCAGAGGCATTATGGATTGGAACATCAATATCATATGAGTATGGATTTAGAATACCTATAAAACACTACATATCAAATATTGATAGCAATAACCACATATTTGGATATATAACATCTCAGGAGTATTTCAATCAGGAGAACCACCCTCACACATACCATGACCACACATTTATACTTGTAGCAATTAGTGAGTGTGCAAATAGATATATAGATTTAGTTGAGTATAAGGATACAAATATAACCCCATTTGAGATTGCTAACAAGAATTTATACTCAATAATGCACAAGACTGCCAATGAGCTTAATAGGTTGACTGAGAATTTGGAGATTAGAGTTGAACAGAGGACTAAAGAGTTACAGACTCTCAATGATGAGCTTCAGATTAGAATAGATAACGCCGTTAAGGAGGTGAAGAGCCAAGCTGCCATTATGAACCAGCAGTCCAGATTGGCATCTATGGGGGAGATTTTAGAGAATATTGCACATCAGTGGAGACAGCCTCTAAACTCCGTATCTTGGATATTGAACGATATTAAGATTAAATCAGAACTTGGAAGAAGAGATGAGATTGATATAGATAGTGTTATAGATAAGATAAATAACTCAATACAGTTCCTATCAAATACTATAGATGACTTTAGAAGGTTTGTAGATAAAGAGGATATTCCACACTCATTCAATATGAAGAGTACAATAGAGTCAACCATAAAGCTTATTGGCGATACCCTTGAGAAGTCAAATATAAAGGTTGAGTTAAACTGTCCAGATAATATAACATATAAGGGGTATGAGAATGATATAAAACATACAATTATGAACCTCATCAACAATGCCAGAGATGCTTTTGAGGATAGAAATATTGAGAATAGAAGGATTGTAATAAGCGTATACCATAAGAGGAATGAGCTTGTTATAGCAGTTCAAGATAATGCCGGTGGAATTGACGATACAATACAGAAGAAGATTTTTGACCCATACTTCACAACAAAACATAAGACTAAAGGTACAGGTTTAGGACTCTATATGAGTAAAAATATGATTGAGAGGGTTCATGGAAATATAGATGTTATGAGTTCCATGAATAAGAAGACAACATTTATTATTAGACTTCCAGATAATGGCAAGAAGAGCTAGGGGTATTAGAAGATATACCCCTGCTCCTCAAGCCCCTTTTTGGATTTACTCCAACCCCTCTTGACCGATACATGCAGGTCTAGATATATCTTTTTCCTTGCAAATAGCTCTAGCTTCTCTCTAGCTACCTTTCCAACTCTCTTAATACTCTCTCCTCTCTTTCCGATAATCATTCCCTTCTGAGAACTCTTCTCTATAACTATTGTAGCATATACCCTATCTATCCTATCGCTCTCCTCAATCTTCTCTATAGTTACATCACTCTCATATGGTATCTCATCGCTAAAGCTATCAAATATTGCCTCTCGAATCAGCTCCTTATATATATCCCTAATATGCTCTGTTGTCATTATATCTGTATCAAAGAGAGCAGGGGAGTTTGGGAGATGCTTTACAACCTCATCGAGTAGTTGCCCCCTCCCAATACCCTTTTTTACAGAGAATGGGATAATAGCCTCAAATCTATCTTGATACCTCTGGTACTCATTCAACTTCTCCAGAAGCTCTCTATTTGAGACAAAGTCCACCTTGGTTAGAACTATAATATGTTTAATTGATGAGGACTCCTTCAGCTCTAAAAACCTCTCATACTCTCTTAGTGGGTCTGTTACAGGTGATAGAAATAGGATTAGGTCACTATCCCCCATAGCCCTTAGAGCCTCCTCTAGCATAAACTCATTTATTAGCCTCTCCCTCTTATGGATGCCTGGTGTATCTACAAATATGAGCTGATTCCCCTTGTGCATCACAATTATATTCATCCTCTTTCTAGTAGCTTGAGCCTTTTTTGAGACCATAGCCAACTTCTCCCCTATAAGATAGTTTAGCAGTGTACTCTTTCCAGAGTTTGGTCTCCCAACAACGGCTATAAAACCAGATTTTGTATCTACAGAGTTAAAACTCAAATCCCCCATCTTCTCCCCTATTCATGCTTGTATATACACTATTTATATATCTCTCTCTAACCTTACAATCTAAGAGCTTTTCACAGCTATAACAGCTACTAAATCCTCTCTCCTCTTGACAAGCTTCAAGCTCTTTAAGAGCCATATTTAGTAGCTCCATCCACTTATCATCATCTCCCATATGCAACTCTAACTCTATCTATCTCATACTTTGAGCCGAAGAAGCAGGAGCTTCTATCATGTATATCTTCAGGAGTCAACTCAAGTAGCCTATAGCAGTTCTCATCTATAGCCTCTCCATTAGCCCTCTCAAATATGAGTGCAAATGGGATAACCTCAAATAGCTGTCTAAGTTTCCCATTTATATTATCAGATGTGGCAGGGTATGAGAAGAGACCACCACCCTTTATAAGTATATGGTGCAGGTCGGGAACCATTCCTCCTGAGTATCTCAATCTATACCCCTCCTGAAACAGCTCCTCTATCAACCTCTTATGGTGGGGCTTCCAGTACCTCTGGGTAGCTCCAGAGGAGTTTAACTTTCCTCTTTCATTTAACGTAAGACTCTTAATATATTTAAACTCATCTCCAATTAGGCGATATAGTTGAGGTCTCCCCTCTCTTGTTGTAAATACAAGCTCAAGCCTTGGACCATATACAATATATCCAGAGGCGATAATACTCTCCCCCCTCAACTCGCCATCATATATACCGAATATTGTTCCTACAGATAGATTTGCATCTATGAGGCTTGAGCCATCAAGTGGGTCATAACATACAATATATCTTCCTTGGCCATTTAGCTCTAAGATGCTATCCTTCTCCTCACTCACAACTGCCTTTATATCTGAAAGTTTAGATAGCTCATCTTCAATAATCTTATCACTCTTCACATCCAGCTTCAACTGCTCCTCTCCAGATGAGTTTGAGCTATCGAGATAGCCTAAATCCTCACTCTTAATGGCAATCTCAATCTCAATAGCTACCCTCTTCATCGCCTCTAAAAATCTATTCATACTATATCTCCTCTCCATTCTGCTCAATCCACTCAATAACCATATCTACATCATTGAGATTTAAGACATCTATACCTTCAGGTATCATATCCCTATCTATGGTATCATCTATCGCTACGGCACTGCTACAGCTCATATAGCTCTCATCTACACCACCCCTGAATATTGCCACTCTAGGTAGAGGAATACTCTTTAAACCCTCTACGAGCAGAACATCAAACTCTCCAAAAAGCTCTATCAGCTCATCCAACTCCTTAGCTCTATTGGATAGGTATGTTGTCCTCTCTGGAGATGTCACAATAACCTCTGCACCTGTATTGAAGAACTTAAAGCTATCTTTTCCCTCTCTATCAAATATCGCCTTATCTTTAGGGTCATGTTTTATGATTGCAACCCTTCTATTATCTCTATCTATCAACCTCTTTGCAATCTTCTCTATTAGAGTTGTCTTACCACTATTTGATGGTCCTGTAAATGCAACGGCATAGCGTCTCATGCTACTCCTTAATCTAAAATTTATTTAGGATATTACCATACTTATAGTATGCACTACAAGCCCCCTCACTACTTACCATACAGCTACCAATAGGAGAGTTTGGCTTACAAGCCTTTCCAAATATGGTGCAATCATATGGTTTTGCCTTTCCCTTTAATATATCTCCACAGAT
>JAADDP010000082.1 GCA_013153825.1 Campylobacterota bacterium | reverse complement strand
ATTATAGATGAGGCTCCAAGCTCAACAACTACAGTAATTTTAATAGATGCAAATGGGACAAAAAAGATTTTATCTCAAGAGGAGATTGATAAGCTTGTAAAAGAGGAAGAGAAGAGAGTAGAGAGTGGAACTTCAGCCCTTACAAAGTCTCCAGAGGAGGTGAAAGATAGTGGAGGGCTTGGACTTGCTGGAACAATTATGGCAAGTATGGCTGGTGCTATGGTAGGTTCATATCTTATGAATAAGCTTATGAATAACCAGAACTATCAACAGAATAGAAGAATGAGTTATAGCTCTCCTGCAGTTTACTCTAGGTCTCAAAGCTCATTTAGTAAAGCTAGAAGCTCAGCTTTTGGTTCAAAAACATCAACATCTTCTAGTGGATTATCTAAGACATCAACTACAACCTCAACAGCTCCTAAAAAGAGTGGATTTTTTGGCTCAAAGAGTTCAACTACAAGTAGTAAAATAGGATTTGGTGGTTAATATGGTAAAACTACTTCCTGTTAAAATCCCAGATAATAAATTTATGGAGCAGATTGGTTTTAGTTGGCACACAGACCCAGATAACACTCCATACATTGCTAATGAGATTGTCCAAATTACACCTAAAGAGGCAGATGCCTACTATGAGGCTGTAAATGAGCTATATGATATGTTTGTGGAGGCTGGTGAACATATTATAAAAAATAATATGCTTCATGAGATTGGAGTTCCATTTAATCTAATTGATGCTGTAAAGATGAGTTGGGAGAATGATGTCCATTGGCATCTATATGGTAGATTTGATTTAGCAGGTGGTATCGATGGGAAGCCTATAAAGCTTTTGGAGTTTAATGCAGATACACCAACTGCCCTCTTTGAGACCTCAATTCTACAGTGGGCAATACTAAAAGCCAATGGAATGGATGAGGAGTCTCAATTTAATAGTGTATATGAGGCAATTACGACTAACTTTAAGAGACTTGTAACTCTTGAGGAGAGTGTTGAAAGTTTTAATAGATATTATGAGGGGTGGAAGATACTCTTCTCTTCAGTTAGAGATAATGAGGAGGAGAAAAGCACAGTAAAACTACTCCAGACAATGGCAAAAGATGCAGGTTTTGCTACGGAGTATGCCCCAATTGATGAGGTTGAGTTTAGTGAAGAGGGTATATTCTACAAAGGTGTGGAGTATGAGTATTGGTTTAAGCTCATTCCTTGGGAGGATATAGCCATTGAGGAGGCAGAACTTGCAAGATTATTGACCCATACTCTACAAAACCAAAAGGCTATTATTTTAAATCCTGCATACACTCTAATGTTCCAATCTAAGGCATTTATGAAAGTGTTATGGGACCTATATCCAAATCACCCTCTACTGCTTGAGACTAGCTTTGAGCCATTAAAAGGTAAAGCTCAAGTTGAGAAGAAAATATTTGGAAGAGAGGGGGCAAATACCATTATAGTCGATAAAGAGCAGAAAATCTTGGCTAAGAGAGATGGTGTTTATGGAGAGTTCCCATCAATTTTTCAAGAGTATGTGGAGCTTCCAAAAGATGCTAAAGGGGACTACTATCAAGCTGGAGTATTTTTCGCATATGAGGGGTGTGGAGTTGGATTTAGAAAGGGTGGTTTAATCTTAGATAACTACTCTAAATTTGTTGGACATATTGTAAAGGGGTAGCAACCGTAATGGTTGCATCTCATCCCCTATCTCGCCATGGATGCTGGAGGTATCGGCTCTCCCCAAACACTATCATCAATAAGATACTCGCTAACAACCTTACCTCCGATAAGATGCTCATCTATTATTCTATCTATCTTCTCTTTTGTAAGATTTACATACATTGTATGTCCAGGCTCAATCAATACTACCGGCCCCTGCTGACATCTATTTAGACATGAGGTCTGGACAGGTTGTGCCGTAGCAATTATACCCTTCATCATCAACTGCTGTGCTAGATACTGCATAAGCTCTTGAGACTCTGGATTATTCTGGCTTACACAGCTAGGTTTTGGCATCCCTGGGGGTGCTGACTGTTGGCACTTAAATATATAGAATGCTGGTTGTGGTATTCCTGTCATATATCAATCCTTTAAATTTTTTAAATGGGAGTATCTTACTCTTAGTTATCTTAAATAGAAAGAAAAATCTATATATTTAGAGCTTTATCTACTATTCGATACCTTTCTACCCCAAACTGCTCCATAAAGAGCTGATTCTGCTAACTAAATTTAACGTTTTTTAACCTTATTTTTACCAAATTTACCATATAATTATAACAGCAATAGTTATAAATAGTTATTGCATAATAATATTGTATAAAATCTTAAAAAGGATATATTATGAATAAAAATATTTTGAAAGTGGCTCTTACCGGATTAGTTCTATCAACATCTCTAAATGCAGATATCACTCTCGGAACAGATAGTAGTGGAAATCCGGCATTCTTTGCCAATAATGATACATATGTCTGCAGTTCAAATATCATAAGCATCTTGACATATCAATACCTTGTAAATAGAACATATAAATTGTATATTATTGATGAACACTATAGTCCACTTGTTACACTGCCAACATATCAAGAGTTAAAAAATAGGAATATGGGGGATAGAGATATGGCAGTTCAAATTAAAGTTGGGGCAAATCTACTACCATATCCACAGATATTCTATAACAACTCTATCCACAATTTAAGCTCTGGAGAGACAATCTGTCTATATAACGGCTCAAACCATGCGTGGAGTTGTGCCATGAATGACTATTAACTCTAGTCGGCTCTCATAAAGGCTCCAATGAGCCTATCACCAACTAGACTCTCTATCTTAACTCTATATAGCCTTCCAACCTCCTTCTCCATATCGAGGGTATCATTTATTAAGATATCCCCATCGATATCCTTTGCATATATAAGTGGTCTGGCCGATAGTAGATACTCATGCTCATCACTCACGCCCTCTAAAATTGAGTTACACTCTCTACCAACCATCTTCTGCAGAGATTTTAATGTTGTTCTCTCAACAATATCATCTAATATTGCTACCCTCTCCGAGACTACACTACTATCTATTTGAGCCATACTAAATGCAGTTGTATCCTCCTCATTTGAGTATTCAAATATATTGACTCTATCAAACTCAAAATCCTCTAAAAAGTTACAAACCTCCTTAAAATCTGCATCTCTCTCCTCTGGATGACCAACGATAATGGAACTCCTAATAAAGGCATTGGGCTTAGACTTCATGTAGTTGAGTAGCTCTATAGTCCTATCTCTACCAAATCCCCTCCTCATTACCCTCAACATCTTATCAGATATGTGCTGTATCGGCATATCGTAGTAGGTCTGAAACTTTTTAGAGTCTGCAACTCTATCTATTAAATCAAATGTTGTGGTTGATGGGTATAGATATAGAACTCTTGCCACCTTAACCCCATCAACTCTATCGACCATATCGATTAAATCTATCAATCCATCTCTTAGACCTAAATCTCTACCGAAACTTGATGAGTCTTGTGATATAAAGGTGAACTCAAAAAATCCCCTATCTACTAGACTCTTAATCTCTCTCTCTATAGACTCTACTGTTCTAGATTGTAATCTGCCCTTAAAATTTGGAATTGCACAGAATGAGCAGTTCTGATTACACCCCTCTGCTATCTTAATATATGCGTGTCTATTTGAGCCTGTAATCAATCTAGGTGAGTTCTCATCTGCCAAATATATACTATCGGAGAAGAAGCTACCACCCCCTTTGGATACTATCCTATCTATCTCTTCATAATCTCCAACTCCTGTAAATATATCGACCTCTGGAAGAAGCCCCTTAAGCTCATCTCTATACCTCTCACTTAGACAGCCACTAACTACGAGAGTTGAACCAAACTTTCTCTCATCAGCCAGAGTTAAAATCCTATTTATACTCTCCTCTTTTGCTGAGTTTATAAATCCACATGTATTGACAATAATCACATCTGCCAAATTTGGACTATCTGTCAACTCATATTCACTCAATTTACCTAGCATAACCTCGCTATCTACAAGATTTTTACTACAACCTAAACTCTCTAAATATACTCTTTTATCTCTCAAAAGCTCTCCTATAGTCTAATTAACTTTAATGGATTTATGTGTCTATTATCTTTGGTGACCTCAAAGATTAAACTGCTACGAACCTTACCTATAACTGCACCTTTTGGGACTCTCTTTCCAACCTTGATACCAGGGGCAAATCTTGATAACTTTGCATATATTGTATGTATCCTATTTTTATGCTCAATAATGACAACCTTACCAAGCATCTTTCCACTATCTTCAGCAAATACAATCTCTCCAGCCAGAACACTTCTAACCTTAGCCCCCCTATATGGAGCCTTGAGAGTTATAGATTTATTGAATATCTTAAACTTATATACTGGATCTAGGTAGAGACCAAATCTCTTTATCAATTTTGAGTTCTCTATAGGGGATATGCTCTTTTTACCTCTATATCTCGCCCCTCTATGGCGACCCCTTCTACCCTTTTTACCACTACTAGCCCCCTTCTTGATGATGATATCGCTACTCTCACCCTTAACAATCTTGAGCCTCTCAAGCTCTCTCTGAAGATGCTTTTTACTGCTGATAATCGCATTGAATTTTCTCTTATATACCCTCTCATCTGATGCCAATTTCTGAAGAAGGGACTCCTGCTCCTTCTGCTTTGCTAGATACTCATCCCTATCCCTCTGATATATCTCTATCTCTCTCTTAAGCTGACTCTGCCTCTTGATATATAGCTCCTCCTCCTTTGTCAATCTATCTATCTCCTCTTTTATCCCCTTAAGCTCTCTACTGTTCTCCTCTGCATATATCTTATAGGCCTCCTGCAACATTACAGAGTTTGGAGTTGGCTGTTTCAGCTCATCTAGAACTAGAGCTATACTAAATTTATCGGCAATTAGAGATATAAACTTCTCCTGCTTCTTCTCTATCTCCTTAGAGAGCCTCTCAAGCTCTCTATCAACCTCAAGCTTTTTACTACTCAACCTCTCATAACTCTTCTCACTCTTAGCTATTCTACTCTCGAGAGTTGCCAACTTCTTAGATAGAGTTCTAAGCTCCCTCTTAACCTTTAGAATATCATCTGCTATCTGAGATAACTTTCTATCTATCTTCTTAGACTCAATATTCTGCATATTCAGCTCACTCTCTTTACTCCTTATATCGCTCTCCTTTACACCTGAGCTGAGAGTGGTTATAGCTAGAGTAAAAAGGATAAAAAGTTGTATCATCTACTCATCCTTAATTCTCAATACCACAATTATGACGGCTACAAGGACAATTAATATTGAGGCGAAAGATAGGGTAAATAGGTCATTAAATGAGAAGAGTCCATCTATATTATCCTCAAGTATAGCTATATGGTTATCTTTAACCCATGAGTTCTGAATTATGTAGAATATGATACTTGTTATAACTGCCGATATAAAGGCATCTATAAGAGCCATTACAATTAGTGCCTTACTCCTTAAAAAGAGAGATGCACCCAATATATCCATTATCTTCATCCTCTCTGAGTGCAGTAGATGCCAAACCTCCATCTGCTTTATTATCAGAAAGAACCCTATTACAGTCATGAAAAATATAAATGTTCTAAATGCCAACTTTATCGATGAGAATAGCCCATAATTTGAGTTGTGGAGTGTATCAAAAGACTCTACCCTACTTATCCTATCACTTTTGAGTAGATTCTCCTTAACCCTCTCCAACTCATCACTATTTAGATATCTATTCAACTTTATAGAGTAGAAGTTGGGTAGCTCATCATTTATATACTTACTACTATTTTTAAGAGATATTCCAACCTTCTTTATTATTGTTGACTTCTCAATCTCAGAGACCTTATAGATATGCTCATCCCAAGCTCTAAAGTCATCAATACCCATCTCATCTTTGGATACAACCAACATAGAGTAGCTATTCTTAAGACTCTCCTCATACCCTTTTGTTGTTCTGTCAAAGGCTATAAAGAACTCTAGACCTAGTAAAATTGCAATCATCGGGAATATTAGAGAGATGTGACTCCTAATGGACCTCATATATAGCTCCATAATCATCTATAGTTAAGTGTCGATATGAGATGTTGAAGACCGATGGTATCTTATGGGTTACGACTACAACAGTTGTTCCAAGTTGCCTACAGGCATTCTCCAGTAGATCCCATATCACGGTAGATGAGTACTCATCCAGATTACCTGTCGGCTCATCTGCCAATATAAGATGTGGATTTTTTGATAATGCACGTGCAACACCTACCCTCTGCTGTTCGCCACCAGATAGCTCTAGGGGATACTTCTCCTCCTTACCTATAAGCTTAACATGGTGTAGAAGCTTCTTCGATTGTGCCTTCTGTATCTCCTTTGAGTATCCAGCAATCCATAGTGGAAGGACGACATTTCTCTCAACACTCCACTCATTTATCAATCTATAATCTTGAAACACTATGCCTAAGTGTCTTCTAAGCTCCTGCAGTTTTGTCTTTGAGATACTATTCATATTTAATCCACCCATAATTAGAGTACCCTTCTGGGGCTTCAGACTCCCATAGAATGACTTCAGAAGCGTGGACTTCCCACTACCACTAGGTCCAGTGATAAATACAAAATCCCCCTTTTTAATCTTAAAAGATGCCTCTCTAATTATAGCCTCATCTCTCTCATAAGAGAGTGTTAAATTTTGTGCTATAATTATTTCAGACATTAAGCATCTCCTCAATAGCCATATGTGCTTTATAATTTGTGTAACTCTTTATAGGCTCCATACCAAAGTAGTAACTCCTATCCCTATCTATAAATATATATTTCTGTTCAGGTTTATCAAAACTCCCAAATGATAATTTTAACAAAATTGAACTTTTATTTACTATATATATTTTTTTTAAGGAGATAAAGAACCCATCAAATATGTGTGAACCCTTAGGGGGATTATCTATAAGTTTACTATTAAACCTTAGACTATTAAAGGTAAAGTCTATCTCTATATCTCTCTCAGGTGACTCCTCTCTAGAGATTATAGATATATCATATATATCTCTACTCTCTCTTCTCCATCTAGCCTCATATTTACTGATAACATCTAAATCTACATTCTTTCTAATGAGCAACTCACTCTGCTCAACACCCTCTCCCAAAAATGTCTCTAGAGAGTACCAGAAGTATTTTGGACTATCGGTTCTAAGCTCCAACCTACCACCAACTTTTAGAACCCTCATTGCCTCCTTTAGAAATTGTGGGGATATAACCCTCCTGTGTGGTTTCTTATCCCAAGGGACAGGAAAGTGTACAAAGAGCCTATCTGCAATATTTGAGCTTAACATCTCTAGAAGTAGTCTAGCATCATAATTTACAACCCAGATATTATCGATGCCCTTTAACTCTATCTGGCGTAAAAGCTGTTGTGCAGATGGTGTATGTATCTCAATACCTATAAATAGCTCATCTCTATTATGGTCAGCCTGATATAGGATATGTTTTCCTGAACCAAATCCAACCTCTATAGATAACTTGTCATACGGAAATTTTATATTCTCAAAGCTCTCTATACTCTTCTCGGCACTATTTGCAATTGGAACTTTTGATAGCCTTATATTGGAGTATATGATATCGAGATTTAACCCATCAGCAATATCACCTATAGCCTCCTTAAGCAGATTTACATCTAACGGTCTTGTAACCTTATCATACTTTAAAATCCAGCTTCCTCTCCGGTCTCTCTTCAGCTCCAGTAGAAACTCAACACCCTTAAGCTTAACCCCAACCATCGTTGACCTTAAGGTCGAATCATTAGCTATAAATAGAACCTCCGTAGCCCTAAATCTATCGGGTTTGAAATCTGTTATAGAGAAATTTTTAAACTTAATATGTGGCATACTACTCCCTATTTTGTTAAAATTGTAACTATGTTGCTAGGGATAGAGTAGCTTCCATCAAAACCTACTGCTATCACTCTATACTCATACCTATCCCCTAAGGAGATAGGGCTATCTATAAACTCAACCATCATTCTGCTATTGGTAACCCCTACTAGATACCATCTATCTCCATTTATACTCCTCTCAACCCTATATCTATCCACTCTCATATCTGGATGGACTCTCCAAGTCAACTTTATAACATTCCTCCCAATTTGAGTTCCATCAATAGGCTCTATCTTTGAAAGTGGAGGAGCTGTCTTTATATCTATAACCCTATCGTGAAGTGACTCCAGCCCACCCTTAATCGTTGTAAATGTGTATGTGTAGTAGCTATTCTGCTTCAAGCCCCTATCTACATAGTGTGAGATGTATGGATTATCAATTGTGGCAATCTTAATCAGATCTCTTGTAGTATATGATAGAGGGTTCGGTGTGGCTCTACTTCTATATATATTTATACCATCTAGACCCTTTTCAAATGGTGCTTTCCACTCAAAGCCAATCTCGCTACTCCCTACGGTATACTCTACCCTACCAATCTTTGGAAGAGAACTATCAACCTCATAATCTACCATGCTGTTTGAACTGCACCCATCTAGAGACATCATAAAAGTAGCTATCGATAATATCTGGACATATCTTCTCATCAACCTCTCCTTGATTAAAATTTTGATAGATAAACTCTCTCATATCGGAAAATAGTGGTGCGACAAACTCCATCCTCTCATCTCTTGTAGGGTGGATTAGGTATAGCTTATAGGCGTGTAACATAACTCTGTCGATTGTATCTTGTTTGCTCTTAAAGCCATATAAAATGTCCCCTAAGATGTGTCTCCCTATACTATTGAGGTGAACCCTAATCTGATGTGTCCTCCCTGTATATAACTTTACTGCTATCAACTCTAGAGAGGCTCTGCCCTCCAGAATTTTGTAGAAGGCAGACTTGGCATATCGACCATCTCCTACAATATCCATCTTGAGTCTATTTTTATGATTTCTGCCTATCGGCTTCTCCACAATCGAGTTATCCTTGAGGGGGTAATCTATCAATGCTAGATAGTATCTACCCATACTTCTATCTTTAAGCTGTTCACTTAATGCTCTATGTGCCATATTTGTCTTTGCTATAACCATGACACCTGTTGTATCTCTATCCAATCTATGGACAATTCCACTTCTATACTCTCCTGCAATCGTAGAGAGGGAAAATCCTCTATCCGTTAACCAATCGACCACGGTTGCCCCCTTAACCGATGGTGCAGGGTGTACAACTAGCTTGGAGGGCTTATTTATAACCAATATATCCATATCCTCATATATGATATCGATATCAAAATCTATATCTAAAACTCTATCTGGTATCGCCCCATCTGACAATATATACTCTACTACATCACCTTTAGAGACCAGATATCCACCCTTTTTAACGCTCTTCCCATTTACCTTTACAGCTCCAGCAGATATTAACCTTCTTATCTGGCTTCTACTCTCTCCTATTTCGGAGGTTAATACCCTATCGACTCTACCACTCTCTTCAGAGGTAAATTTTAAGCTCCTCATATCACCCTTTTTAAATATTAACATCTGAGATAAAAATATATAAGATAGCAATATTGTATCAAAAAAGATAGTTGATAACTTTACAAAAAAAGGAGTTTAAGAATAGATATTTTAAAAAGGTAGTATATTGGACACATGGCGGACAGTGAGGGATTCGAACCCTCGGTACCCGTAAAGGTACGCACCCTTAGCAGGGGTGTGGTTTCAGCCAGCTCACCCAACTGTC
>JAADDP010000071.1 GCA_013153825.1 Campylobacterota bacterium | reverse complement strand
TAGCTATAGCTCTATGTGCATGTTCGACTAGAAACTCTCTATCTCCACTATCTATAACAGTAAAGCTCCAACTTCTATTTACAACTCTTTTGAGGGCAGAGGTTAAATCCTTGGCGATATATATAACTCCCCCCACATAGACTCCTACTTATCTAACTCATATACGGAGTGTAGTGTTCTAACTGCAAGTTCAGCATACTTCTGCTCTATAACCATTGAGACCTTTATCTCAGATGTAGATATCATCTCAATATTTATATTCTCTTTTGCCATAGCTGTAAATGCTGTAGCTGCAACTCCAGAGTGAGACTTCATTCCTACCCCAACGATTGAGACTTTACATATATTACTATCAAAATCTTTTCCACCGATATCGTGGTCAAAGTTATCTATTATCTCTTTCGCCTTGGGTAACTCACTCTCTGGAACTGTAAAGCCCAAAGTTGTCAAACCATTACTACTTGCATTCTGAATTATCATATCCACATTGATATTCTCATCTGCCAACTTTGTAAATATCTCAGATGCTATACCTGGTCTATCCGATACATCTTTTAGAGATACTCTAGCCTGATTTCTATCCAAAGCTATTCCACTAACTAATAGAGTCTCCATACCATCTCTCTCCTCTCCAATAACTGTCCCTTCAGCTTCGCTAAAAGAGCTTTTTGCAATAATCTTAACATTCAACTTTTTAGCCAACTCTACAGAGCGATTCTGTAGAACTTTAGCCCCTAAAGATGCCAACTCCAACATCTCATCATATGAGATATATGACATCTTCTTAGCCCTAGGCTCAACTCTAGGGTCTGTTGTATATATCCCATCAACATCACTATATATCTCACACGCATCTGCACCTATAGCCCCAGCTATAGCAACGGCAGATAAATCTGAGCCACCTCTACCAAGAGTAGTAACCTCACCATTCTGATTTACACCCTGAAAACCTGCTACAACGACAACTCTACCCCTATCTATCTCCCTTCTCATAGCTCCAGTATCTATTGTCTTGATTCTAGCATATGTGTGGACACCATCCGTTATGATACCGGCCTGTCCACCACTCATAGCTATCGCATCTATACCCATCTCAGATAGAGCTATTGCAAGAAGTGATGCCGTGACCATCTCACCAGAGCTTAGTAGCATATCCATCTCTCTCTTCGATGGGTTCGGGGAGAAATATTTTGCGAAATCGACCAGTTTATTTGTCTCTCCACTCATTGCAGATACAACTACAACTAAACTATTACCATCTCTCTTCGCCTTAGCCACCCTATTTGCCACATTTTTTATTCTCTCTAAGCTTCCAACGCTAGTTCCACCATACTTATGTACTATCAACATTGCTTATATATCCCTCTTTAAAAAAATGTTCAATTACTCTCTTATAAATTTTTCGTTTAAAATATGTTGCCTTCTTCAACAGCTGTTTATACTCCACATATCGATAATCTTCAAACTCCGGTTCATCGTAACTGTCGAGATTTATCTCCGCTCCCTTTTTAAGTTTTACCAAAAAGTATTTCTGAGTTTGCCCATCAAAAGGGTAGACCTTTTTCCCGCTTGTTCTGTTTGGAAAGTCATACTTTATCCAGAATGGATACTCAGCAATGACCTCAACACTGCTACATCCAATCTCCTCCTGAAGCTCTCTAAGGAGAGCCTCCTTAGGGGTCTCTCCCTTATCGATTCCACCCTGTGGAAACTGCCAAGAGTTTTTTATATCTGAGCGTTTACCTAAAAAAAATTCACACTTATGTGGATAGTTTGAAGAGAGTATAATAGCTGCGACATTTGGTCTATACCGCTTTCTAATCTCCATTTTACTCTTCTCTCTAAAATAATCTAATATCGGCTCTTTAATTATCCTATTAGAAATTTTAGCTAAAATGTTATTAAAAAGTGATAATCGTATGGCTCTTCTTTATATCCACATACCATATTGCGACTCTAAGTGTTACTACTGCAGTTTCAACAGTTACACCTCAAAACATGATACAAAGAGTAGCTATATCTCTGCTCTAGAGAGAAGTTTAGAGTTTGAGTTGGATAGATTTAAGATAGGTAAGAGTGGCTTAGAGTCCATATTTATAGGTGGTGGAACACCATCTACCATAGAGCCTAGCTTATATAAAAATATATTTAGACAATTAAATTCATTTATAAAAGATGGAGCAGAGATAACCGTTGAGGCAAACCCAAACTCAGCATCAATTGAATGGTTAGATGGGATGTTTCAACTTGGAGTTAACAGGGTATCTTTTGGTGTCCAGAGCTTTTATGATAAAAAGTTAAAAATATTAAATAGAGTCCACTCTTCAAGGGAGGCAAAGGGTGCAGTTCTAGATGCATATAGGGTAGGTTTTAGAAATATATCTGTAGATTTAATATATGGGGTGGTAGGGGATAGTAGAGAGCTTCTGAAGAGAGATATAGCTACGGCACTATCCCTACCAATAAACCACATATCTACATATGAGCTAACTATAGAGAGTGGTACAAAATTTTATGATACCCCAGAGGTTAAATATCTCAATGATGCTCTAGGGTACTACGTGAGAGATGAGATAGTTGAGGGTGGCTTTCAACAGTATGAGGTCTCAAACTACGGAAGATATAGGAGTATCCACAATCTAGGATACTGGTCTCTAAAGAGCTATATCGGGGTTGGGGCTGGAGCTGTTGGCTTCTTAGATAATATGAGACTCTACCCACATAGAGATATATCACGATATATAGATAATCCAACTTGGTCAGATGTTGAGATGCTAACCCGAGATGATATTATAACTGAGAAGATATTTTTAGGGTTGAGAAGCGAGGTTGGTCTGGAGAGAGATATACTAACTCCAGACATGCAGAGAAGGGCTGACCATTTGGTTAAATTTAATAGACTAAAATTGGAGGGTGGAGTTTATAAAAATAGTAACTTCTTTCTGAGCGATGAGTTGACTCTATCTATCCTAACAGATTAATACTTCTCTTTTATCTCAATGAACTTATCAAAATTTTTTGAGAAGATATCTACAAGCTCTGGGTTAAACATTAATCTGCTCTCTCTCTCAATATAAGATAGGGCATCTTCAGCAGATATAACCCTCTTTGAGTATAATCTAGGTGTTGTCAACTTATCAAAGAAATCTACGAAACCTGCTATCTGTGCATATATAGGTATCTCTGGGCCACTAAGTCCATATGGATAGCCACTCCCATCCCAATTCTCATGGTGGTATAGTACAACCTTCTTAGCCATACTTATGAGAGATGTCTCCTCAATGCCATTTAAAATCTCAACTCCAAGCTCTGTATGGCTCCTAAATATCTTGGAGTTCTCACTCTCCAACTCCTCTTTAGGAATTCTTATAAGCCCAATGTCATATATAGACATGCAGTGGTATAGATTCTCAATCTCTTTAGAGTTTAAACCATATAGATGACCCAACATCTTAGCGTAATCCCCCAATCTCTTAGAGCCATTCTCATCCATATATCCATGAGCTAAATTTCCAATCTGACCCAATAGCTGTTTATGAGAGTTATCTATGGTGTTGACAGAGTCTCTTAGATACTCCAGTGTATCCTTTGAGCCAGATCTATTCTTAATCAACCTTATGAGGTCATTAAACTTTTTGACTCTTAGATGGCTAAAGACCCTAACTTTTAAATCTTCAGGATCATATGGCTTTAGTACAAAATCATCAGCCCCAAGTTTATGTATGTTTCTCTTCTCTTTCCATTTAGAGGAGACAACTATAATTGGGATTGGGTCATATTTTGGGTTTTTTCTAATCTCCTCTAACACCTCTAAGCCACTCTTTTTAGGCATCATTAAATCTAATAGAATGATATCTGCAGGAACTTCATCTATCAGCTTTAGCCCCTCCTCCCCATTTGGGGCTTGATATATATTTATATTGGGTGTATCCATGAAGGTAGCCACTGCCAACTCCTGATTGAAGACATCATCTTCAATACTCAACATTGTAAATTCGCCTAACTCGTCTAACTGTTTCATCTATATTTCCTTATCCTTAATTCAAAATTGGGGTTAACTTATCTAAAAGTGTACTCTTTTTACCATCTATTGACAGGAAATCACCCTTATCAGATATATCCTGTAACTCTCCTGCAAGTTCTGCCAACTCCTTTAAACCTAAGTTGGATAGAACACCTTTAAGTGCGTGGAAATCCTCCACCAACTCTTTTGTATCCTTCTTCTTAAAGTTACTCTTTATCCTATTCACATACTCGTTGATGCTCTCCTGTGCCTTATTAAACAGCTTCTTAGATATCGCCTCATTAAAGTTATTCTGCAGATGTTTAAGAGCCATATCCTTAATATCTAGCTCCTCTCCACTATCCTCTTTCTCTTCCTCATATATATGTTCTATACTGCAATCATCATATTTAAACTCATTGTTTATAAGTTTTAATAGTTTGGACTCTATATCCTTCTTATCCAGAGGCTTCTCTATAAAATCGTTCATTCCAGCATTTTCAGCTGCAATCTTATCCTCCTTATAGACATTTGCACTCATACATATAATTGGAACACTCTTATTAAATTCCCTAATTGTACGTGTAGCCTCAAGTCCATCCATGACAGGCATACGCATATCCATCAATACTGCATCATAGTTGTGGCTTCTGACCTTATCAACAGCCACCTGACCATTCTCTGCAGTATCACAAGATATTCCAAAGAAGTTATCCAACATCTCCTTCTCATACTCTCTATTTATATCCACATCTTCAACGATCAATATATCCAGTGTGGAGTAGTCGATATTTGTCTTATTTCCAAATAGGTCTGATGAGTATATCTCCTCAATGTGGTGTATAAATCTCTGATATGAGATTGGTTTGCTGACAACGGTATCAAACTCCTTTAGAGATATGGAGTCATGCTCCTTCTCATCTATAATGGCTATAAGTTTAATATTTGGGTTTACCGCCCTAAATGTTCCTGCAATATAGTCTGTATTCTTCTTGAATGAGTCAACATCAAAAATTCCAACATCAAAAAACTTACCACTAGCTACCATATGTACAAGAGATGATAGTAAATCTTCGCTATCTATATCGTGGTTCTGAAAATTTGTTCCAAGATTTACAAGCTCTCTATGGAGATTTTCAACAAATTTAGATTTTGGAGAGAACATCAATATATTGCTCCTATTTAGGCTCTTTCCAATCTCCCTCTTTCTGGTTATCTCCATCAAGAGTGTAACGGTAAAACTACTTCCAATCCCCTCTTTAGACTCCACTCTTATCTCTCCACCCATCATCTCTGCCAACTTTTGAGATATGTAGAGTCCTAACCCCGTCCCCTGAGTCTTATCCGTAGATTGAAATGGCTCAAATAGAGTATCTGCAACCTCTTTAGGTATCCCATTCCCTGTATCATCAACCTTGGCTACAAACTTCAACATACCATCTCCGATAGCTCTCATCTCCTCAACATAGAACCTAATAGAACCCTTCGTTGTAAATTTTGACGCATTTGATAATAGGTTTATGAAAATCTGCTTCACCCTCTTATCATCAATCTTAACCTTATACTCCGGCATTGGAATATCCACAATAAAGTTTACTCCAGATTTTATACGTGAACGAATTAGGTCTGCACAATCATTCAAGATATCATCTAAATCAACCTCCTTAGGAACTAAATCTATCCTATTATCACCTATTTTAGCCACATCTAGCAGGTCACTCACAAGTGCCAATAGGTGGTTTGAACTCTGAACAATACTATCCAGATACCTCTTCTGCTTATTGTTGAGTGCAGTATCACCTAGAAGCTCACCATAACCTAAAATTGCAGTTAGAGGTGTTCTCAACTCATGGCTGACAGATGCGATAAACCTCTTCTCATTATTGAGGGAATCCTCAAGTTCACTATTAACTTGAGTTAGAAGATGTGCAAGTTTTAACTTATCTTTAGTAGCCTTCTCATATCTCCTCTTAAGGTTAATATACTCTAGCTCCTTCTCATTTATAACCTTTATTGATTTATCAATCCTCTTAACACTACTTACACCCATCATCTATCTCTCTCCCTTAAGAGTGCTGTTACAAATGTCTCATTATGAAAAGCGTACCCCCCAGGATATGCACCTATCTCGCCATAGGCATAAAAACCTACCATTGGAGCCTTAATATTCTTATATGCCATCTCTATCTCTTTAATTGCTAAATTTCCTAAAACCTTTTTTCTAGATACACATGGAAATAGCAGAGCTATATCAGGCTTAAAATTTTCGTTACTATCCATAATGGTTTTAAGGCTATCACCAACATAGTTGATAATCTTATCTCCCCTAGGTGCAGATATTCTAACCTTCGACTTCTCCTCGACATGACCAGCAAATATTAGAGCCCTCTTCTCCTCATCTACCCCCATAATCGCCCTATATACAACCAATCCACTCTTCATAGTGACCTCAAGAGGATACTCTATCCCTATTGGAGGAATAGGCTCATCTGGAGATATATCTAGATACTTTACATAGAAATCGACTGCAGGTTTTCCATCAATCTCATAGACCACATTGTTGTGTGACTTTGTCACAATTCTCTCTTTACCAATGCCAATCCATCCAAATGCTCTAGCACCCCTAATATCTACCTTATCTCTATCGATTACTAGAGTTACAACTCCATGGTTTGAGAAGTTATCTCTTGAGAATACAAATGTCTCCTTCAAATTAGAGTTATCTGCGGCACTACCACCAAATATATACTCAATTCCACCACTTATTATACCTTGAGTATATGCATCATTATCAAAGATTAACCCAGATGTTAGTGTAATAATGGCTGCATTTTTAAAGTTATTCTTAGCCCAAAGAGCCACATTCCTACCAGCCTTGTAGTATGAATCCTCAGGTGATAGAGATGAGAATTTAAAACTTATTGCAGATGGATTTATATCGAGTAGCATTACCAGAATTGTCCCATCAACCTCATTAATACCCATCTCCTTATCTGCAAACACCTCTCCACCAGTTGTAGCCCCCATAACGACGAATGGGTAACTCTCAAGACCTACAACCAGCTTTTTTATATTGTGGTCTGAAGAGCTATATATGAATGCTACAGTCGTCTTAAAACCTCTAGATATAGCTATCTCTATCTTCTTTAAAATGCTCTCTATTGAGTATGCATTTAATATTATACTTCTCATAAATCTCTATCCTTTATATATTTCTCTCTAAGCTCTATGAAATAGTCAAAGTAGTTCAAGAAAGGCTCTATCAGTTTAGGGTTAAACCACCCTCCACTCTGCCCCTCAAGAAATCTATAGACACTACTCTTTGAATTATCCTCTAATAGTATATTAAATGTCTCTACAATGTGGACAATCTGAGCAAATGGACTTATGGCCTTACCCTTAAGCTGTCTAGGTACACCTGTACCATTATAGTTCTCTCTACTCTGCGTAACAACCCCTTTTAACATATCCATAAATGGTGTCTTTGTGATACCCTTTATAGATTGATAACCTTGAAGAATGGACATAATATCCCTATTATCAACCTTACTATCCAATATATTTGCGTGTGAATTCTTAAAATCATTATGAGATAGAGCTCCAATATTATAGACCATTGTAACTATATATAGCCTCTCTATATCATCCTTACTGTAGTTGAGTAGCTCTGCAAAAGCCTTTGCAAGTTTAGCACTAATCTCTATATTTCTATCTTTTAAACTTAAAATGTGTGCTAAACCCCTGAATATCTCTCGCTGACTATCCTCAATACTATTCAATAGTATATCTTTTGGGAGTAGAGCATTATCATCTCTATCCCCATCTACCCTCTCACTATTACTATCAACTTCATCCTCAAGGCTACTCTTAGCCTTCATCTCCTCTCTCCTGCTCTGTAACTCCTCCAAATATTTATATATTTTAGACTGTAACTCATTTAGCTTGAAGGGTTTAGATAGAAAATCATCAGCTCCCAAATCCTTTAGCTTCTTTGATATAAGTTTATCTGTCGATATTATAATAATGGGAATTACAGATAATTTACTATCCTTCTTTATCTCCTTTATAACCTCTATTCCAGTCATCTTAGGCATGTGTAGATCTAGTAATATAATATCTATCTCTCTCTCAGCTAGATACTCCAATGCCTCTATACCATTTTCAGCCTCTATATAATCTATTGTAGGTATTTTTGATAGAAGAGAAACAATTAATTGCCTATTAAATGCATCATCATCTGCAATTAAAACTGTGATTGAGCCAAATCTATCCCATTTCATATCTATTTTGACCTTATTATTTTATTCAAATTAAATTATACTCTTTTATTTTAAAATAAACTTTATTTTATATTAAATAAATATTCAATTTATTAAATTAAGCATTGATTAATATTTTAAAATTGGAAAATTATGATAAAATCCCTAAAAATAGGAAAGGAGAGTTATGAGAGCGATGATACTATCTGCAGGTGAGGGGAGACGGATGCGACCCTTAACTGAGACTACCCCTAAACCACTACTGAGAGTTGGAGGTAAGCCTCTAATTGAGTGGCATATAGATAGATTGAGGGGGGCTGGATTTAGAGAAATTGTGATAAACATAGCCTATCTAGGTCATAAGATAGTTAACTATCTTGGAGATGGCTCTAGATTTGGTGTGGATATCATATACTCAGATGAACAGAGTGAGGGTGGATTAGAGACAGCTGGTGGGATTGTAAAAGCTCTACCACTTCTAGGGGATAGCTTCTTGGTTGTAAATGGAGATATATGGACAGACTATATATTTGATATAGACTTTCAACTCAGAGAGGATATGTTGGCAAAGATTATTCTTGTAGATAATCCTCCCCACAACCCAGATGGTGACTTTATGTTTCAAAAATTGAATAGAAGATTGACATTTGCTGGAGTCGGCTACTACTCCTCCGAAATGTTCAAAAATATTGAGTATGGAAAGAGGCGATTGGCTCCACTCCTATTTAAGGCTCAAGATGAGTGTAGGTTGGAGATGGAGTATTTTCAAGGGGAGTGGTTCGATATAGGAACGGTCGAGAGGCTAAATAGTATAAACTCTCTTATTGAGAATTAAACCCCTCTCAACCTCAACTACCACTACAGCTTGAGCTATTCTTATCGGTTGCAAGCTCCTCAAGCCCACCTCTTTGACAACCCTTTACGGGCTTCTTGGGCTTCTCCATAATTGGATTTCCACTACTATCCCACTTAATCTTACCGGCATAAAGTGCATCCACTGCAAATAGTGCAGTTAGAAACAGCATAATCAACTTCAATAGATAACTCCTTATTTTTTTAAACTAAAAATAGTCCTTAAGTATTTTATAAAATATAGTTTATCTGCTTTTTCTCTAAAATTAGAATTAAAATATTATATAGATATATTTTTTAAGATTTTTTATAGAATATGTTTCAATATGGTACTATCTCACATCTATATAGAGTGTAGGCTGTTTTTATGGATTTTTTTTTAATTTAAAAAAATAACTAGAGTTTAAAATATGTATATTTTCTACTCAGTTATCATCTAGTGGGATAAATATGATATCCTCTTGAGAGTCTATATTATCATCTATATAGACAACCTCATCAATCATCTTAAGGGTAATACTCTTATCAGAAGAACTCTTAGAGGTTTTACGTTTTGAAATATTATATTCTAAAACATCACTATTTTCTTCAACTCTATTTAAGGATTTCTCCATA
>JAADDP010000107.1 GCA_013153825.1 Campylobacterota bacterium | reverse complement strand
CCAGATTGAAAACTCCCATTTCCATAAAACTTCCAATCAACAACAGTCTTAACATCTGTGTGGTCTCTACCCCGATTCAATATTAATATATCTACAAGTCTATATCTCCTCTTAATCCACCTCTTATAGAACTCAACTTTAATATTTCTAAGCTGTATATAGTCTATATTGTATCTATCAAAATATCTTCTAAGTGGAAAATTGTAGAACACCTTCAATTTATCTAAAAAGTTCTCCTCCTCAGCCGAATAGAAATTCTTTAAAAAGTTTCTAATGTATATATATGATGTGACAGATATATCTAGTGGAGCTAGATAGTAGGCTCTAACCCACCCCTCAACATGTTTAGCACCCATAGGGTAGAATATGTAACACCACCGTTTACCATCTTTAGCATATTTACACTCTTTTACTCTAATACCTATAGCATTTGATGGAATTTTTCCAATAAGAGTAGATGAGTTAACTAATGGTCTCTCCCTAACATTCAGTTGCATCCCCTCCTTTAGATGGTTAACTCTATACTCTGTAGAAGATACTATCAATGGTATGGTGGCAATTAAAAATAGAATTTTTCTCATAACAAAATTATACAGTATATGATTAAAATAAATATTAAAGCATACTCAATCTTGTCTTGAGACCAACCGTAGTTGTATATCCAACCTCGCTAAATCTTAATATTCCATCTGAATCATATATCAATGTTGTTGGGAATATCTCAATATTAAACTTATCTGCCAAATTACCGTATGAGTCATCTACAACTCTATATTTCAACCCATTCTGCTCTATAAAATCTCTTAAGTTCTTCGATTTTACCGCTATAGTTATTAAGTTAATATTCTCTTCACCACTCAATGGGTTTAAGTTTGATGATTCAAATCTACATACAGGACACCAAGTTGCCCAGAAGTGTATAACTGTAGGTTTTCCCTTAAGACTCTTAAAATCTATAACCTCTCCATCTAGAGTCTCAAATTTAACCCCATCAGGAATGGTCTCATATGTCTCCGGACTTCTAATGTAGTTTATCACCAAGCTCAATACAAATATAGTTGTTACCGTCGATATAATCTCCTTAATTTTTATCATAAAGCCACCTCTCCAGAATAATTTTTGCAGAAATTGAGTCTATCTTACCATCTTTTTTATGTCTAAATATCCCCTTTGTCATCTCTTTCGCCTCTTTTGATGAGCCATACTCATTTTGATACTCCACATCTATATCCACCCTCTTCTGTAGAGCCTTGACAAATCTCTCTATCTCCTTTGTCATAACCTCTTCACTACTCCCCCCTTTAGGAACTCCCACAATAACTTTATGAATGCCCCAATCCTCAAGGAAGTTCTTAATCTCATCAACTGCTTGAGTAGTCTCTCTCCTGAAGATAGCATTTTGTGGAAATACCACATCTCCATCTAGAGTGATGGCTAAACCTATCCTCTTCAACCCTATATCTAAACTTGCTAATCTCACGACTTACCTTTCAAATCAAAATCTAAAACTATATTTTCAGGTCTAAATAGCTCCATAACTCTCTCTAAGAGTGGATTATCTCTCTTAATCATATTTAATCTCTCCTCGACTGTAGTTGGCTCTCTCTTTTCCTCTTCTATATGATTAACCTCAACTTCCCCACTCTCGCTACTCTCCCCTCTATGCTCACCACTTTTCCCATCCTCTTTAGAGTCATCATCAGATTTTTGTGGTGGATTTGGAATACTCTTAATCTTAATTCCACTACCATAGACCTCTCTAAGGTACATTCTTACCTGACCAAACCTATTTCTTAAAAATATTCGATCCCCATCGACAGCACTAGACTTCCAAGTCAGCACTCTATCTTCAAATGATATAAACTCTATATTTTTTTCAAAAACCTCTCCCAATCGTGGGTCGTAGTTGTATAGCTTATCTATCAGAGATTTAAATCTATCATCTATACTATCTACTTCAGGTTTATCAATATTTACCCTCTCTTCAAGAGTCTCTACAGCTTCTCTGCTATCTACTATCTTATCTCTATCTACTATACTACTTACACTCTCCTTACCATCGACATCTTCAACCATCTTGAATAGGGTAATTGCTAGGACAAACTCCTCATCACTGCCGATAGCTAAAAGACTCTTTGCCTCTCTAAGATGTTTAAATAGACTATCAAGTCTGCTATACTCAAATCTATTTGAGCCATTTAGAAGATGCTCTTTGAGGTGAAGAGTAATCTCATCAATTATGGTCTCAGTCTCAAACTCCCCACTATCCTCAATAAATTTTCTGACTGCACTTAGGTCTCCATCAACTATACTATCTATGAGACTCTCTATTGTAGATGGATTTACCGTTCCCAACATATTGGTAACACTCTCTAGAGTTAAAAACCCTTTAGAGTATATAACGGCTTGGTCTAGTAACGTTAAGGCATCTCTAACACTACCTGAACTAAATCTAACAACTCTATCTATGGCTTCACTCTCAAATTTTACCCCCTCCCTATCTAAAATTACCTCTAGATGTCTCTGCAGAGTTGAGTTTGATATCTTTCTAAATCTAAAGTGTTGAGTTCTACTTAAAATTGTAGCTGGAAGCTTCATGGGGTCTGTCGTCGCTAGTATAAACTTTACAAAATCTGGTGGCTCTTCAAGAGTCTTTAGGAGAGCATTAAATGCCTCCTTAGTCAACATATGAACCTCATCAATAATAAATATTTTATATCTAGCCACTGCAGGTTTATACTTAGTCTGCTCAATAAGCTCTCTAATGTTATCTATTTTTCTATTTGATGCACCATCTATCTCTATGATATCGATATGTGATGAGCTATCTGCCATTCTACAGTTGGAACAGCTACCACATGGGTTAGATGATACCCCCTCTTCACAAATTAATGATTTTGCAAATATTCTAGCTGTTGAGGTCTTTCCACTACCTCTAAGTCCTGAAAATAGATATGCAAATGATAGTTGATTATTATCAAGTGCAAGTCTCAATATCTCGGATATTGACTCTTGACCTATCAACTCTTTAAAACTTTTAGGACGATACTTTCTTGCTAAAACCAATGGCAATATTAGATACCCAAAACTTGGGATATCTCCTCCTTTCATATTTTTTAAATATATTATATATTAAAAGTTCAATTCTATCAGATATAAAATCTTGGATATAAAAAGCCCTACAAAAGTTCCAATAATATATCCCAACATGGCCATAAAGACACCTATAGGGACTAATGCTCTACTATATGCACCTGCTAGAATTGGGCTGGAGGCTATCCCACCAATATTTGCTAGAGATGCAACACCTATACTAAATAGATTTATCTTAAATATCTTAGCAAATATGACCATAAGTGTCGCGTGAATTAATATTATGGTAAATCCACTCAATATATATATTGGTGCTTGGGTCAATTCACCAAAGTCTGCTCTAGATGCAATTAATGCTATTATGATATATAACATAATATTTGCTAATATTGATGTAGATAGACCCCTCCCTATTGGTGTAAAAGCTGTAGATATACCGGCTACTGTCGATATCAATACTGCCCATGTTGTCTCTGTAAAGAGTGTTGTCGTCGGTAGCTCTTTGGCTATACTCCATGCGATTGCTGATATTGAGAGAGATATACTCAATGTAGCAAAACACTCTGGAAAGTTTACACTACTCTCCTTTGCTACATCACCACTCAACACCTCTTCAGCTATTGAGATATCTTTAGCACCAACCCATCTATTGAAGCTATCGGCATATGGTACAGCCATTAAAAGTAGCATAACCCATATGGCATAATCTATCGAATCTATAAGTAGAACATATCCCAACTTACTATCATCTAGATTTAATGCCTCCTGAATAGCTATCATGTTTGATGTACCTCCCAACCAAGAGCCACTTAGAGCCCCAAAAGCTCTCCATGCAGACTCATCACTAAAGTGGTTATGAAAGAGGTAGAACATCACAATAAAGCCTATTGAGATTGTAAATGATGCTAGAAAGAATGTAGCTATAGTACTCTTTCCAACTCTAAATAGGACTCTTATATCCAGCTCTAGAAGCATTAAAAATATCATGGCTGGTAGAAGATATCTCTTGATTGATGAGTATGTCTCATCAACATCTGAGCCACTCGGTATTATCTCCAGTGTAGATAGAGTCATAACTGTAAAATAGAGTATGACGATTGGAGGTATAATCTTGAATATTCTCCATTTAAATTTATGCTCAATATAGATAATCTGAGATGCTATAAAGAGTAGTATGGCTATATAGAGGAGTGGAGTATCTACCATAATCTAAACCTACTTATTTGTATCTAGATATCTCTTTATTCCTCTAGCAATTCCCTCTGCCAGAAGCTCCTGATAGTATCTATCTACCAGATGTCTCCCCTCTTTATAGTGGGTTATATATCCAAGTTCTACCAAAACAGCTGGCATTTGGGCTCCGACTAAAACCCAGAAGTTTGCACTCTTTACCCCTCCATCAGATACACCAATGTATCTATTTTTAAGACTTTTCAACATATTCCTCTTTATATCCAACCCCAATTTATGGGACTCTATAATCTTCTCCCTATAGAGTATAGATAGGACTACATTCCTTGTGTAGTAATCTGTGTTCTCCAACATAACGCTATTCTCCTTCTCTGCAGCCTCTTTTGCCCTCTTAGATACTGCAGGAGATAGATAATATACCTCTATACCTCTAAATAGCTTAGCCACCTTTCTATTTGGTGCAGCATTGGCATGGATAGAGACAAATATATCTGCCAACTTCTTATTGGCAAACTCAGTCCTCTTTGGAAGCTTTACAAATACATCTCTACTTCTCGTCATATATACCCTATAACCCATATTTATAAGCCTCCTTCTAAGTCTCTTAGCTACAGATAGAACCAATATCTTCTCAACCCTTCCACAGCAACTTGCACCATTATCCTTACCACCATGTCCAGCATCAATCACAACTGTATATCTCTGATTTGAACTATCTGAACTCCTAAAACTACTACTCTTTTTAGAGGAGCTACCACTGCCACTCCTTAGAGGTATAACCATTACATTTTTGCTATATGAGTGTTCCCCAAGTGACTTCTGCTTTGATACCAATACAACCCTTACCCTATCTCTACTATTCTGAGCTATCTTAAATGACTCTATACCTCTATATGAGTGGTGTGATAATCCTCTACCTCTAGGTAGAACTGCCCCATATATATCATATACAAATCTATTTAATCCACCATCTTTAGGAATTACGAAATATTTTACAGCTTCAATATCTGAACTGAAGTGGAGCCTCAACTCTCCACCTCTAATCTCACTCTTTAAAAAGTAGCTCTTGTCTGCAAGTAGTAGAGTTGAGGATGATAGTATATATAGGAGTATTAGGAGTATAGCTCTATTTAGACCACTACTCCCCATCTACCAATTTTTCCATAAGCTCTTTGACACTAATTATCTCATTCAACCTATATCCATTTGCCCCAGTGAAGAATAGACCAGTCTCCTCTATCCCCTCATAGGCATCACTCAATCTATCAGCAATACAGTAGCCAACGGCTTTCGCCTCCTCTCCTCTATTACATGGTGTAACACAGTTTGATATACATGCAATCTTTGGAGCAGTTTTAGCCTCAATCTTCTCATGTAGTTTACTCTTTACCCCTCTAGCAGGATATCCAACAGGAGACTTAAAGAGCTTTATATCCTCCTCTTTCGCCTCTAAAATAACTCTCTTTAGAGTATCACTAGCATCACACTCATGAGTCCCTATAAATCTAGTTCCCATCTGCACACCACTAGCCCCAAGATTTAACATCTTCTCAATGTCACCCCTATCCCAGATACCACCAGCTGCAATTACAGGAATATCCCCCCACTTTTTAGCCTCCTCTACAACTTGAGGAAGAATACTCTCTAGCCTATTCTCCTCTCTAAAACACTCATCATACTTAAATCCTTGATGCCCTCCACTAAGTGGACCCTCAACTACTACTGCATCGGGGAGTCTATTGTGTGTCTTTTTCCACCTTTTACATAGAATTTTTAGAGCTTTGGGGGTAGATACAATTGGAACGAGTGCCACATCGGGATAATCTTTAGATGCCTCCGGCATCGTTAGAGGAAGTCCAGCACCTGTAATTATAATATCAGCCCCAGCCCTACAGGCATCCTCTACAACTCTATTATAGTCTGTTTGAGCATATAGAATATTACACCCTAAAGGTCTATCTCCACAAACCTCTCTTGCACTCTTAAAAATCTCTCTTAGTGCATCAGATGAGTAGAAGTTTTCAGCCTCATATGGTCTCTTTCCCTCTCCTAAAACTCTCTTTGCGTAAACTCTATCTCTATATATCCCAGTTCCAACAGATGATATAACTCCAAGTCCCCCCTCTAAACTCACTGCACCAGCCAATCTATCCCAAGATATACCAACCCCCATTCCACCTTGAATGATTGGCTTCTCTATAGTATATTTTCCTATTTTCAAAGATTTAAATGACACTACTTTACCTTTAGTTTTGCAAATTTTCTCTTTCCAACCTGCAAGATATAATCTCCAGAGTTTAGATTTAGCTTGTCATCAAATATCTTCTCTTGGTTAACTCTAACTGCACCCTGCTTAATATCTCTTCTAGCTTGAGATGTAGATGGCTCTAATCCACTATCTACTAAGGCTCTACATATCCATACGCCATCTTCTGCCTCAAACTCCTCAATATCGCTTGGTAATCTATTTGATTTAAAGACATTATCAAACTCTCTTCTTGCTATATTAGCAAACTCTTTATTATAAAATCTAGCAGTAAGCTCTAAAGCTAATCTCTCCTTAACCTTTTTAGGGTGAAGTATCCCATTTGCTACATCTTCTCTCATCTGCTCAATCTCATCTAGAGTTGAGTCACTCAATATCTCGTAGTATCTCCACATAAGCTCATCAGAGATGGACATCACCTTAGCATATATATCTTTTGGCTCTTCAGTAATCCCGATATAGTTATTTAGAGATTTACTCATCTTCTGAACCCCATCTAACCCCTCTAGAATTGGCATCATTAATATTGCCTGTTGACTCAACCCATATGCCTTCTGGAGGTGTCGCCCCATTAAAAGGTTAAACTTCTGGTCAGTCCCACCAATCTCTATATCAGATTTTAACTCAACACTATCATAACCTTGAAGTAGAGGATATAGAAACTCTGAGATTGAGATACTCTGTCCAGCTCTATATCTCTTCTCAAAATCATCTCTCTCCAACATTCTAGCCACATTGAAGAGTCTACTAAGTGCTATGATACCACTAGCCCCAAGTGCATCTAACCACTTAGAGTTATAGACAACCTCTGTCTTATCCCTATCTAATATCTTAAATACCTGCTCTTGATATGTCTGTGCATTTTTTAAGATTATCTCTCTATCTAGGACTTTTCTAGTCTCACTTTTACCTGTTGGGTCTCCAATTGATGCTGTAAAGTCTCCAATTAGAAGCTGAACTATAGCTCCATGTTTCTGAAAAACTCTTAACTTTTGAAGTAGAACTGTATGTCCCAAGTGGAGATCTGCACCTGTTGGGTCAAATCCAGCTTTTACTCTAAATCTACTACCATCACTATAAAATTTCTCAACTAAATCTCTAATCTTATCGGAGTCGATAATCTCTACAGCACCTCTTTTAATCTCATCTAAAGCTTTTTCTACCATATATACCTCTAATTAATTATATGCATCATTTAAGTTTATTAAATCTATCAACTTAAATCTTTGAGTAAGTTTATCTTTTAACTTTTTACTATTATGCTCTTTTGTCTCAACATCTATCTTACAAAACTCTGCACTCTCACTATTTTTTATTCCAAGCTCAATACTCAAAACATTTAAATCCATAACTGCCAACTTCTGAAGAAGCTCAGCCAATATCCCCTTCTTATTCTGGAGGCTAACTATCAACTGATACCTAAATACCCTCTGCGTTGCCCACTCAATATAGACCATAGGCTTACCACTCTTCATAAGTTTAAATGCCTCTTTGCACAGCTTATGGTGAACTGTCAACTCCCCACTATCCCCACTGTAAAATGCTACAATGGCATCACCAACTTTAGGGTGACAGCAGTAGTCAAACTCAATATTTTTTATATCTCTATTTGAGATAATCCTAAAATGCTCTCTCTCATACTCTTTTGGGTATATAAAAGCCTCTCTATCTATATTTAGAACATCTACCTTTAGAAACCTATTTAGAATATCAAAGTATAGACTCCTATTTGAGGATATCTTATATATATTGTCTCTTACCCTACAGCCATTATTGAACATATATAAGATATCTTCAATATCTCTATTAAACAGAAGAGAGAAGATATTTAAACCACTAAGCCTATTTGACTCCTTAATCCTAGCATTACATACATTTTTTATTCCAGATTTAGCTCTACTTGTCTTTACACTATTTAGCCAAGAGCATCTAATATTAACCTCATCATCTGTTACAATCTTTACAATATCCCCATTCTTAAGAGGAGTAAGAAGAGATTTTTGTATCTTATTTACCAAGGCATATTTAGCTCTATCTCCAATATCTGTATGGACTGCATATGCAAAATCTAAAGCTAGTGCATCTCTTGGGAGCGTATAGTGGTCTCCATCTGGAGAGAATAGTAGGATATCATCGCTAAATAGGTCACCTTTTGCAAGAGAGAAGAACTCCTCTAATGAGCCACTTTGATACTCTAAAGCCTCTAACCAATCCAAGTTTACACTATTTTTAAGAGTTCCACCATCTTTATATTTCCAGTGGGCTGCAATACCATACTCTGCCATCTTGTGCATCTGAAATGTTCTAATTTGAGCCTCAACAATCCCATCATTATCAAAAACAGTTGTGTGGATTGTGCTATAACCATTATCTTTGGGCAGGGTTATATAATCTTTAAATCTAGATATTATAGGTTTATAGTTTATATGTAGAACTCCTAAGACTCTATAACACTCAATATCCTCTTTTACTAGAATTCTAACTGCTATCATATCTAGTATCTCATCTATTGTAATGCCCTTTCTTTGCATCTTCTGATACATAGAGTAGTAGTGTTTTACCCTCCCAAAAATCTCAAACTCATCCTCTTTAAACCCATTTAGAACCATTAACTCTCTAATATTCTGGATAAAACTATTTAACTTTATCTTTAGACTTTGACTATGCCCCCTAATATACTCATCTATCTGCCTATACGCCTCTGGATAGATATAGTAGAAGCTTAAATCCTCTAAGTAGTTTTTTAACTGACCAATTCCAAGTCTATGGGCTATTGGAACATATACTACCATTGTCTCTTCAGATATTCTCAACTGCTTTCTTCTTGGGAGTGCATCTAGCGTCAACATATTATGTAGCCTATCACAGAGTTTTATAACTAGAACTCTCACATCTTCAATCGAGGCAATTAACATCTTTCTAAAGTTTAGGGCAGAGGTTATAAGTCTCTTATCAGAAGATGAAGATATCAACTTCTCATCTCTAATAATATCTATCTTTGTCATCCCCTCAACAAGGAGTGCTACACTCTCTCCAAAGAGTCTCTCTATGTCATCTCTACTATATTGAGTATCCTCTATCACATCATGTAGCAGTGCTGATATAACCATAGTCTCATCATTGGATATTGAGGCTATAAATGATGCCACAATAATTGGATGTATAATATATGGCTCTCCACTCTTTCTA
>JAADDP010000138.1 GCA_013153825.1 Campylobacterota bacterium | reverse complement strand
TTTTCTATCTAATTCATCTCCTTATCTTGTAACTTCTTTATCTGAACAGCCTGATTTTTAATCTTAGCTTTTAGTCTCTCCTTCTCCTCCTTTAACTTCTCAATCTCTTCTATAAGGCTATTTTTCAACTCTTTTATATAGGCTTTCTTAACCTTAAGCTTCTCTGTCTCAGCTATAAAGTCACTCTGTAGCTCTTTAATATATGACTTTTTAGATAGCCTTATAAATATTTTTAATATATCAAACTCTTTATTTTTAGTAGCCGAGAGGTTACACCCCTTATGGGCAATATCATTTATCTCACTAGGAACCCAACTCATTTTAACATTCAACTCTTTAGATAGAAAGTCCAATATTAAATCATTAATCGCACTTTTACTGTCGGATAGAATAATTGAGTTATCATAACCATTTCTTTTAATGTAGAACATAGCATAATATACGGCATACTTTTCAGCCTCAGCCATATCATTTACCCCTCTCAATTCCATATTCTGCTTCTCATTCGTATTCATATGGTAGAGCGATATCTTATAGCCATTCTCCTTATCCCCTTCAGCATCTACATATATTATTTCTCTTTTTGGTGGTGTCATTTTAAACCTCAATTATTAATTTTATATTAAGCAAAGATTATACTTTAACATTCTTAATACCCAATTATTTCAATCTCTTTAAATCTCTGCTATAATTCCATAAAAAGGGAAATATGAAAAAATTACACATAGTAATAGTGATACCTCTAATATGCCAAAATATATACTCAAAAGAGGATGAGAGACATTCACATGAGGGGAGTGCTAATATTAAATTAAACTATGAACTTCTAGATTTTAAAAATTCAAAAAAGAAAGATAGTGGCTATAGATATGGAGCTGAGATTGATAGAGAGGGGATAAGAGACCATATACAGTTTTACTATGAGGCCACATATACAGATACAACCAATATGGTTCCAAAAGATTTGGCTGTTAAGAAATATACAATTAAGTATCAATACAAGATTGATAATAGAGAGAGGTTGACACTGCTATATGCCACTATAGATGACAACTTAATGGAGGATGTCGATGGTGGTAATATATTTGGTATAGGTTACTCCAAAGGGGGATTTTCCATAATTGAGTATATGAGTAGATATAGAAAATTTAATGTCTATCAAAGTGACCTCAAATATAGTTTCAGAGGAGCTATCGATACAGCTCTTATCGGAAAATATATACATTTAGATGATAGAGGTAGGAGTGGATTTAGCAAAAATGCAGATGGGGACTACTTCACATATGGTATAAAACTGCACTCACACTATAGAGGTATCCACTTAGGTGGTGGAGCATATTTTGGAAAGAGAGCATTTTCAGTGATGAAAGATGGGTTCAATGTTCAGCACCACTCCATGGAATTTAAAGAGAGTTATATAGTCGGAGCTGGATATAGTATTGCTAAAAATTTATCAATACATATGAGATATGGCTACCATAAAGCGAAAGAGATACCTATAGACAATAGTGGTGTTGAGGTAGAGAATCTCTCTTTCGACTTTATATATAGATTTTAATAGGCTATATATACCATTAAGGGTATATTCCACTTACAACAAATGCACTACCAAACTCTCCAGCATCTATAGCTCTTTTAGCCGATGCCCTATCCTTAAAGCCTAATATAATCGCCTTATATATGGTTCTTCCCCCAGCAGTTGCAGTCTTCACTACAGCCGTATATTTACCTTTTGCCTTCTCCTGAGCCATGGCTCTAGCCTTCTCCTTACTAGAAAATGCTCCAACCTGAACACCTATTCCACTATTTAAATTTGCTGAAGGATTACCACTATATGAGGATTGACCTCCACCATAGCTACTGGAGCTTGAGTATGATGAGACACTTGGTTGAGAACCACTTACAATAAATGCACCTGGGAACTGTCTATTTGCCAACTCTTTAGCTTTAGCTCTAGATGGAATACCAGTAATTATCACCTTATTGACTGAACCTCTCTGAATATATGAACTATATTGAGGTGGTATAGATAAGTTTCTTTTAAACTCCTCAGCTGCTGGATACTCTTTAAAGGCTGCAACTTGGAGTTGAACTCCAGATGAGGATGAGCCACTGCCATAAGAGGAGCTTCCAGAAGAGCTATATGGGGTATTTGTAGAGTATCTACTTGATGGTGTAGCAGAGTATGGATCATCAACAGCACCATAGGTATCTCCAGCTCCTCCACTAGATTGAGCATATGGATCATCGCTACTGCCATATCCACTAGAAGAGCTACCCCCATAGGTATTACTACCAGCTCCTCCACTATATATATCTCCACCACTCCCATATTGTGATGTTGAACTTCCACTTTGTGAATATATACTATCTGCTCCATATACATCACCACTTTGAGATGTTGTTTGAGTCTGATAACTACTCTCCGTTGTTGATGATTCCGGATATATATTATCCTGTTGAGTCTGACTTATTGTCGTCGTAGCCTCATCATATGAAACTTGAGTTGGTTGCTCATTATAGACCTGACCCCCATCTGAACTCTGCTCCTTCTGATTAACACCTCTACTATCTGTAGGCTTTACACACCCATAGTTAAATAGTGCTATTAGTGCAGTAGAGAGTACAATACCTCTATATCTCATGTATTTCTCCTCCAATGAGTTTTTCCACCATTATAACAACTTTATATTAAAGCTATTTAGATTTTGTTTTTTGAATGATTAAATTAGATTTAAGTTAAAGAGAATCTAACCAGCTCATCAGCCGTCTCTATATCCTCTGGAATTTTTTTTAAAATTATTTTTAATAGTTTTGCCGTTGTAAGAGCATCACTGTAGGCTCTATGGTGAGTATCTACACCTAGGTTTAAAAGATTATTTAAGTGTGCTAGTCCATATCTCTCAGCCTCTATAGTCTTTTTAGCCAACTTTATAGAGCATATATTGAAATTTCCTATTGAGCCTAACCCGAACTTCTGAAATGAGCTATCTAGGAAATTAAAATCGAAATTGACATTATGAGCTACAAATATGGAATCTTCTAAAAAGAGTCTAAACTTCTGAAAGACATCTCTATCTGTTGGTGCATCTCTCAATATATCGGTCGTAATACCCGTAATTTTCGTTATATAGTCTGGAACATAATCGCATCTTATGAGACTCTCAAATCTATCTATAATTCTACCATTTTGAAGCATAACTGCACCAATCTCAATAACTTGAGAGTTATCTGGTTTACTCCCATTCGTCTCTATATCAACGATGCAAAACTTCTGATTTCTATAATCTGTTGAGTATGTCTTAAGTATATATATATCCCCACTCTCCTCTATTGGATAGCCGGAAGCTTGAAGCAACATAAGTGCCACTTCACTCTCATGATTCAATCGAGATGTTACTCTTTTAAAGGTGAGAGGAGAGATAGCTCCTCTACCTCTTCTAAAACTATCTGTTAAATCTCTATAGAGCTTTTGCATTTCTAATAAACTGCTTAACCTTCAGGTGATCTTTTCTCCCCTTTATCTTCTCCACTCCAGAACTAACATCTACACCAAAAAAGTTATATCTCCTAACCTCTTTCACATTTTCTGGTGTCAATCCACCGGCAAGTATAATCTTAGAGCAGTCAATACCTTTAAACCAGTCGAGATTTAGCCTCTCCCCTGTGCCTCCATACTCTTCTGAAAAGACATCTACCAATCTATATCTATTCTTATATTTTAGGATATCTTTAGGCTCTTTTACTCTAACAACAGGCAGAGCCCTAACATTCAAATGGTCTAGAGACTCCTCATCAACATCAAAATGTATCTGACTCACAGTTAAATTACAATACTTACTTATTGTGTTTATTGTATCCTCCCCCTCATTTACAAAGAGTCCAACCCGTCCAATAAATGGGGGAAGTCTATCTATAATCTTTTTAGCATCACTGGGGCTGATGTATCTCGGAGAACTCTTATAGAATACAAATCCCAAAGCATCTGCACCGGCACTAATAGATGCCATCGCATCAGCATAGTTAGTTATTCCACAAATCTTTACTCTTAACATAATAGTGTTACCTTAAACTTGATATAGCTTTTTTATAATCTGAATTTGAAAATATATATGAACCAGCAACCACAATATCGACTCCTGCCCTCTTTAGTGCGGATATATTCTTATCATTAACACCACCATCTACCTCAATTAGACAACTTGGATTTCTCCTATCTACCATATCTTTAACTCTCTCTATCTTCTCCAACACAGATGGTATGAACCTCTGCCCCCCAAAACCTGGATTTACACTCATAAGTAGAACCATATCCAAACTTTCAATAAGAAATTCAATCTCCTCTGGTCTCGTATGGGGATTTAGGGCAACTGCTGGGGATATTCCCAAATCTCTTATCTTCTGAATAACTCTATGTGGATGTTTCTCCTCTTCGATATGAAAGGATATATATCTAGGTTTTATATCTGCAAATAGGTCGATAAAGAAGCTATTATTCTCAACCATCAGATGTATATCTAGAGGTTTTGTAGAGCTTTTTGCAACGCTATTAACAACCATAGGGCCGATTGTTAAGTTTGGCACAAAGTGTCCATCCATAACATCTACATGGACAAGGTCACAACCACTTTCGCATATATCTTCTATTTCCGATTTTAAATTTCCAAAATCGGCAGAGAGAATACTTGGTGCTACTAACATATATATTATGTCCTATTTCAAAAATTTATGACATTATATCCAAAAAAAAGATAAGAGTTTTAGGATATTTAAATAAAAAATATTTTAATTTAAAAATTAAACAACTATCTTAAAGATTATTTAATATAAAATCTGCGTAACTTTTTAGGAGAATGAAATGGTTATTTTAAATAGAATTAGATATTTGATTATGGCACTAATATTAATATCAACATATAGTTTTGCACTTAAAGCTGAATATAGATTTGAGGATTGTAACGGTAATAAAACTTCTAAAAATTTTCAGGGAAATAGTGACCTTGATGGAGAGCTATATGGAGATGCAGATATAGATGATGGCAGGATAGAGTATGGTTTAAGACTAAAAGGGTCTGGTGGAATGGTTATACCTCATAATCTTGAACTTGACCTAGTGGATAACCTAACGATATCGCTGTGGATAAAGGCTGACAAAATAGGAAGAAGTGCATTAATAGTTAAGGGGGGAGGAGATGGAGAGTATAGAAAATTTGGTAGCAATGCCGAGTACTCTATAACTCTATGGGATGATGGAAGAGTAAAGTATAAACATAATGGAGTGGCAGATACACTATCAAAATCTAAAGTTACATTAAATGAGTGGACACATATAGCACTAGTAAGAGATAATGGTTCAAAAGATATTAAAATTTATGTTAATGGTAAACTGGAGACAATCAATAGTTATACTATAGAACCCTCTACATCAAATAGTGAAAAGCTCATTATAGGCTCAGGTAAATACTATTCAGATACGGTTGAGGACTTTCAAGGCTCTATAGATGAGGTTAAAATATATAATCTAATACTTTCAGATGATGAGATATATGATATCTACAGTAGAGAGAGGAATGGTAGATATTATACTCAAGAGTGCAAAAAACATACAGCACCCGAGGCGATTAATGATAGTTCGGATATTCCAATTAATGGTAGGGTCTCTATAGATATTTTGGAGAATGATAGAGTCTTCGATGAGGGATGTGATTTTAATACATCATCGATAGAGCTATATTCAGATATTGATGGTGCAGTATCAAGTGATGATAATAGAAGCCTAAGAGTTCCAAATGAAGGGGTATGGAGTGTGGAGAGTGGGTTAATTAAATTTGTATCCGAGAGTAGCTTCTATGATAATCCAACACCAATCTACTACAGCTTTTCAGATACCTGTATGGGTATAAGTAATAGAGCTGAAATTAGATTAACTAGAGTTGTGGTTATAGAGCCCACGCCTACAGAGATATCGATACCTGAGCCTACACCTATACCAATAGAGAGTAATCCTCCTATAGCTATAGTTACACCAGAACCAACAGTAACATATATAGCAACCTCAACAGAGACACCTACCGTAGCTCCTACAGCAACCCCATTAATAACAGTCTCCCCGACAACTTCTGTATCGGAAAGTTTCTCTCTAAAACTTGGTGATAGGGTATGGCTTGATGGAGATAGAGATGGAGTTCAGGATAGCTCCGAAGTTGGCGTAAGTGGTGTTATAGTAACTCTATTTAATAGTAAAGGGGAAAAGATAGATAGCACTACAACAAATAGTAGTGGTATCTATATATTCCACAATCTGGATGGAGGAGAGTACTCAATATCCTTTAAAAATATCCCTAAAGAGTGTAGCTTCACCTTACAAAATATGGGTGGTAGCGATATTAAAGATTCGGATGTTGATGAGAATGGAGATATTCAATCTATAAATTTGAATAGAGATGATATGAGATATGATGCAGGTATAGTTTGTCAGATGGAGCAGAATATATCAGATGATTGTGAGTGCGACGATTATGAGTCATCAGTCCCAACTTCAAATCTATTAATATTTGCAATTATATTGATATCACTAATATTGGGGTCTAAAATGGATATGGGCTTATCTAGAAATCTTGAGAAATAGCTTAAGAGATTTTTTAGCCCTATAATCTACCCTATAATTGATAAACTGAAGATACCATCTTATATCCTCTGGAGTTATACCCCTCCTATTAGCCTCCCTCTTCAAGATATATTGTGGTATCTTGATAGGCTGTCTTAAAAATCTACTCTCTATATCTAAAATTAATTTTTTATGACATCTGAAACATAATCTTGCAAATACAAATGGTAAATTTTTTCTTCTTTTCCACTCCTCTGCCAAATCGATACCACCACCACCATCCAAGTGGTACTTCAACGCCTTATCCCCAATGATAACCTCCCCCCTCAAATTTAATACTTTTGCTAAGATATTTGATGTAGCAGACTCAATATCAATCTTATTATCTCCATCAATTACAAATACGCTATGTACAGCACCATCAGCAACAATTCCTAAATTACTACAGCTATATTTTGATGATTCTATACTAGAGATAAATCCTGCACTTATATCCCCTCTTTTTAAGGCTCTGTTTATCTCTGCTGGAACATTTTTCCTATAATTTAATGCCATCTTTGTTGATGAATTTTTTATATATCTCTTGAGAAAAATTTGAAATGGTAGTAGGTTTAGGTAGCTAATAGAGCCAAATATCACAATAAAACACCTATATATTTGATTTAAGCGTAATTATATCAAACAACTTTTATAATCGAATAATTTCAAAAGAGAGGAATTGATGGTAAAAGTCGAGTTTTTAGGTCCAATTGAGAGAGATAGCCTAGAGTTAAATATATCATCTCTGAGGGAATTAGCAGATATTTTAAAGAGCATAGATGGCTTAGATGAGTGGCTTGAGAATTCAGCAGTAGCTGTAAATAGTGAAATTGTATCATCTCTAGATAGAGAGTTAAAGAGTGGAGATATCATATCGATACTACCACCAGTCTGTGGAGGGTAGTTTTGGAGCTATATAGAGGTGCCTTAGATGTAGAGGAGATTTTAATTCGCTGGTTTAGAGAGGAGAAAAACCTGAACTATGGTGCATTTATCCCATTTATAGGTATTGTTAGAGATGAAAATGGAATTTCAGGTTTAAGTTTTGATATATATGAACCTATGCTTCTAAAGTGGTTTAGTAGATGGGATAGAGTTGCTAAATCTAGAGGAGCTAAAGTCAGAATGGCTCACTCTATCGGTGATGTTTTAATCCATGAATCATCATACATATCTGCTGTATACTCTCCAAAGAGAAGAGTAGCCCTAGAGCTGATAGATGAGTTTGTAGAAGATGTTAAGGCTAATGCTCCAATATGGAAATATGACATCATAAATGGTAGCAGAATATATGCAAAAGATAGAAGTACTCCGATAGAGGGGAGTGGAATTTTATTAAAAGGGAGTAGTTAAATGGCATTTATGCACTTTAACAAATCTATAGATATACTTAATAGTATCGATATAGAGAATTTAAAGGTGAGTAAGAGATATCTAATTGATACATTAGGATATGTTTTAGCTGAAGATATTGTAGCATCATACAACTCTCCAAATTATCCAACATCTGCTATGGATGGATATGCAATAAAGTATAGAGATATAGAGATGGGGAGATTAAAAATAGTGGCTATAAATCCAGCGGGAGAAGATATCGATGATGAGGTTGTATCTGGAACTACAATTAAAACATTTACAGGCTCTCTTATGCCTAAGGGGAGTGATACTCTAATTCCAATTGAGAATGTCGAGGTAGATGGAGACTATATAGTTATAAAGGAGAGAGTCCCTTTCGGTTTTTCGGTAAGGGAGATTGGAGAGAATTTTGCTAAAGGAGATATGCTTATTCCAAAGGGGACAGAGATAAACTTTACACATATTGGAGTTATGGCAAGTTTAAATATTGTATCTCCTCTAGTATATCAAAAACCCAAAATAGCAATATTATCTACAGGTAGCGAACTCCTAGAGTTGGGAGAGACTCAAACAAAAAGTTCTCAGATTAGAAGTAGCAATAACTATACAATAGAGGCGATTGTAAAAAAATATGGAGGAGAGGCAGTTCAATTAGGGTGTATTGGTGATAGTAAAAATACTATTTTAAATACCATAAGAGATGCTTTAGATGGAAATGATATAGTAGTTACAACGGGAGGGGTTAGTGTTGGAGATTTTGATTTTGTAAAAGATGTAATTTTGGAGTTAGGGTGCAAAGTTTTATTTAAAGGGGTTAGAGTTAAACCAGGTCAACATATAATGGTTGCAAGAAGAGATAACAAATTCATAGTAGCTCTACCAGGGTTTGCATACTCTTCCACTGTAACTGCACTCATATATCTAATTCCACTAATAGAGAAGTTCCAAAATACAAAATCTTCTAATCTAAAGATTGTAGAGGCAACTCTATTAGAAGATTTTACAAAGAGACAGAGAAAGGCTGAATTTACTGCATGTAGAGTTATCGTCAAAGATGGAAACTACTTTATAGATTTCAAAGATAAAAAGAGTGGAACCAGTGCAATTATGACAAATATGTTGGGGAATAGTGCACTTTTGATAACTTCTGAAGAAGATAGCTCAAAAAATGTTGGAGATAGAGTAAAAGTTATGCTTTTAAATTAGGAATTATGGTTATGAAGAAGAGAAATATTATATTGATAGGTTTTATGGGAGTAGGAAAGGGTACAACAGCAAGAGCATACTCCAAGAAGTATAACTCTTTTATTATAGATACAGATGACCTAATAGAGTCAAAAGAGAATATGAAGATAAAAGAGATATTTAAAAAATATGATGAGAAGAGATTCCGTTCTATGGAGCAGGAGTGTGCAAATTGGATAGAAAAGTCTGTAAACAATACACTTATATCTTGTGGAGGAGGTTTCTATAAAGTAAAAAATATAAAAAAGATAGGAATAGTCGTTCTCCTAGATGCCTCATTCGAGTGGATACATAATAGATTATTAACAGCTCCAAACTCGAAGGCTAAATTAAAAAAGAGACCACTATTTTCTGAACCCAAAAAAGCAAAAAAATTATTTAATGAAAGAAGTAGTGACTATCATGCAGTTGCAGATATAGTTATTAATGTAGAGGATAAAAATCTAACAGATATAGTTAAAGAAATTCATAAAAAAATTGCTTCAAAATCAAAGAAATCAAAAAAATAGCTATTTTTTCTAAAAAAAATGGATAAAAACTTGACAAAGTAGAAAAAATGTAATAGAATACGCCTCCACAAACGGAAGGGTTTGTGAGAGAGGTCTATAACAACTAAACGTAAGATAACAACAAGAAAGAGAACAGGAAAACTTAAA
>JAADDP010000081.1 GCA_013153825.1 Campylobacterota bacterium | reverse complement strand
TCTAATTTCCAACTATCCAAAACTATCCTCCTTGAACTGGTGCTACAATATCTACTCTATCTTCATTTTTAACTAAAGTGGTATCATATTTACTTTTTAATACAAATGTCTCATTTAGAGCTACTGCAAACCCCTCTTTATACCCCAACTCCTCTAAAAGCTCTTTTAGACTTAAAGAGTCTCTTTCAAACTCTTTTGCTTCTCCATTTACAAAAACTCTCATCTATTCTCCTCTTTTGGCTTTAATAAATCCTGCTTTACAATCTTAAACTCATTTTCTATATCATCAATATCTACATTATTATATAGGTCTATATAGTAACTGTATAGGTTATTCAAACCTCTCTTCAACTCAAACTTTAAGTAGCTCTTTGGAAACCCATGAGTATTTTTCATTACAGCATTATAGCTACTGTTACAAGTTATATCCCTCTTATATGAGATATAGAGTCTATTACTACAGCTCTGATTAAAGTCATACATCTCTCTTAACTTATTTAAAAAATCCTTCTCAACCCCAACTTCACTTAGTGCCATACAGGATATTGGTATCTCTAGTTTAGAAGATTTAATAACAATAGCTTTACCTCTCCTATCACAGGCTGTAAATTGAGCTACTAATAGAACTACTACCGTATATTTTAAAAATTTTAACATTTAAACCCTCTTAAAATTATACTTTAGTTAATAAAATATGTAGTATAATTCTACCAACTAAATTTCTGCTCGATTAACTCAGCGGTAGAGTGCCACCTCGACACGGTGGAAGTCACTAGTTCAAATCTAGTATCGAGCACCATCTACTTAAATCTTTTTCTAAAAAATATATCGATACTCTCCGAGCGATGCTCCTTCATATGTCTACCGACTCTAAGTTTTAGACTCTTGCTTATATCTCTCTCTATTATAACACTACTTCCAGCTTTTGAACCCTCGATAATCACCATATTCTTCCTTCCAAATCTCTTTCCTGCCTCAATCGCATACTCATCTACTACACTATCATATTTTATAAATAGTCTATCCAATCCTATCTCATATGCCAAATCTCTAGCTACATGGTTAAATATGAATAGTCCAGCCTCCTTACTGATTGAGCTATCCCCCGTTGCCAACTTCTTAGTCGATGTACCAAATATCAGATATGACACAATATCTTTTTTGGACATTGTTGGGTCAGAGTCAAACTCTATCTTCGGTCTATTGGCATAACCTCTGAGATATATATCAATTAATATTTGTGGCAACTCATACTCAACGGTTATATCTAGAAGAGGATTTATCTCCTCCCCACCTTGAAATATAATATTTGAATTTTTAATCAAAAATCTCTTTGGTGTCTGCTCATAGTATCCATTTATATCTTCAATTTTTCCATATATGGTCATCCTCTTTCCAAAATCCTTAAATAGATTTAGGTCTGCATCAAATGATAATTTTAAATCTTGATTTATATAGTCTGCTCTAGGGGCTTTTAGGGATATATCAATCTTTGTATTTTTAAAAAAGCTACTCTTCTTAAGCCTCTCTCTCTCCATCTTACCTCTCCTCGTAACTACGATGATATCTGGGTCATAGTCTGCATCTAGAAATTTTGCCTCATACAGTATATCCATATCTTTTAACTCTACATCGCCAACTATCTCTCTCATATCGCCAAATTGATTATAGTTGATATTACAATTTATAAATAGAGTCCCATAGTCTGGATGTGCAAACGGAACTCTACCCATTATTAAATTTCCACTCTTAAACCCCTCGGCATCACCTTGAGCCTTAATTTCTATATCTGGATAGAGTTGAATATCCAGATATCTATCCTCCCCAATCGATATCTCCCCTCTTCTCTTGAGGTAGAATTTTCTATTAAAGTCTCTCTGTGAGAAGCCCGTAACTCTCCAAGTTGCTCTATCTATCGTTATAAGCTCACCACTATACTCTGCATCTATTGCAATATCTTCAATATTAAACTCATTTAACTCAAGTTTAGATGAGCTTAGCTTGAAGCTCCCCTCTCTGCCATTAAGTATTAACTTTGAGCTGATAGAGCCATCCACATTTGCCACCTTAAAGTTGTAGAGTTTACTAATCTCCTTCTGAAAATCCATCACCGAATCTATATCCAGAGTTGCAGTAACTCTTCTATCATCAATATCTCCATCTGCTACGAGATTGAAGTGTTCCGTATTCACCTTAGCACTAAACCCCTTCTCCTTTGAGTTTAGAAGATTTAGATATGCTCTGAACCTCTTATTTGAGTATATGTAGCCCCTAAGCTCCAAATATTTTTTAGATAATTGAGCATTAAAATTTAAATCAAACATGAGATATTTATGTTCAAGCTCTAAAGGTAGTGGAATAATCTTATATAGATATAGCCTCTTACTATCTATATTTAGAGATATTTTGTCAAAATTCTCAACATTCCCAGAGATATTTAATCTATCCGAAGTAACTGTAAAGTCCACAACTCTATCTATACTACTTAAATCTATATCTATAGGGGCTATAGGCGTTAAATCTATTCCAAAACCTAAAAATTTATCTATATTTATTGATGCTGTTGAGTCTATATCCTCTAGGTTATTCAGATTACCACTAAAAATAGTCCCTATATCGATAGATATAGCTCTATCTCTACCCAATATAGATATATCTCCATTAAAATCTAAACTATCCAGATTTATCTCAAATAGTGCTGTATCTATATCCAAATCGATTGGCTGATTTCCAATTTTTAGATTTAAATTGCTCTTAAACTCCGTATCTACCAGTGCTATACCCCCTCTAACATCCCCAGAAATGTGTGGATTTTTAGTTATGGTAAGATTATTATCATATAGAAGCATATTTAAGTAGCCACTATTTAGATATATATCAAATATACTACTCTGTTTAAATGTAGATTTAAATCTTTTAAAGTTGAACTCACCCCTACTCTCTATATCTCCATATCCTATGGTAGATTCTGGTTTTAAAGTGGCTCTATAGTCTACATCTCCCCCCGATATAGATACTCCCCCAGATATATCTACTGGACTATTGATATATATATCATCTCTTACCACCTCAACAGCTCCACTCTTAACCCTATATCTTCCTCTCCCCATATCTCCACTAAACTCTAAATTAATTGGCGATATCTTTGAGATATGGATAGTATCGATATATCTATTGAGGAACTCTATATTCACCATCACCTGAGATTTTAAATTATATCTCAATGTACTATTTAAATCTCCAATATTGAGAGATGTTCCACCTCTTAAACTAACCTCTCCACCTCTACCTTTAACTACTCCATCTATATCTAATCTTAAATCATCACTCTTTAAATTATAACTTCCTACCACTCTATTTAGAGTACCCTCTATAGGGTATCCACCCTTCAATATATCTATATCTTTAAATTTTAAATTGAAGTTTAACCCCCCATCTATATCACCCTCAAGCTTTAGAATATCTACCTTGATATCTCTCATCAACCTAATATCTGAACCATCTATAAATCTGGATAGATATGGACTCTTCGCCTCTATATATCCAGCTATATCTATATGGTTATCATCTAAGCTCCCATCAATGCTCCCATCTGCTATACTACTCTTAAGTTTGAGGGATATATCTCCTCTATAATGCTCTATATCACTCCATACCCTATTCAGCTCTAAATATCCAGAGTCCACCCTATACTCAAGGTACTCTCCTCTATCGATAACAAGCTTAAATTTATCTATATTGATACTCTCGATATATGTTGTTGAGTTACTATCTAGCTCTATATTTAGATTGTCTAGTTTCAACTTCAAGCTATTAAATCTGCCATCACGATATCTTATATCTCTAAAGGAGAGGAGTCCCCTATCTATCTCAACCACATCTACAGGTAGAGCTACTGCACTACCACCACTTGAGCTGTTACTCTCGAGAAGAGAGTTTAATAGAGTCTCCTCTATATGCAAATCTTCAACACCCATCTCCTCTATCTTTAGGAGTCTATCCTTTAGGGAGTCCCAATCAATTTTAAAATTTAGGGATTTAAATTCAACTAGATTTTGGTATCTAAAATTTATAATTTTGAAACCGTAGAGTGGACTACCCTCCACCCTATCCATAGATATATTTAAATCTGCAAGAGGTCTCTCTATAACCTTCAATATACTATTAGGTCTCTCAAGAGTATATATTATGAGTAGTATAGTAGATATTATTGATAGTGTAATAAGCCTAACTATACAGTATATAGCCCTTATCAAAAGACCTCCCCTATACCAAAGTGTACTACAGGTGATTTATAGTTACCCTCTCTAAAACCTATATCAAATCTTATTGGTCCTATTATAGTTAGATATCTTATACCGAAGCCATAACTCCTAAACCAGCTACTATTAAACCTATTCACCCTATTTGATAACATGGATGAGTCCATGAAGATTACAGATGCAAACTTACTATTAAAGTATCGTCTAATCTCAATAGAGGTATCAATCAATCCAACCCCTCCTATAGGGTCACCCTCTATATGTTCTCCAACATCTCTATACTCATAACCTCTATTACTCATTGAGCCTCCTGCAAATAGGTGTTTGAATATTGGTGTCTCTCGATTGAGCCATCCAAATCTAACCTTCATTGCATATACATATCTATTGTATGACTCTATAAATCTCTGCTCAATGAGAGCTTTCATATAGTCTATATCTGATGATATATCGACCATAGACTTCTCAAGATATATAGACGTATAGTAGCCACTCTTAGCATCCATCTTTGAGTCTCTCTCATCAATTATAAACTTGTAGAATAGAGAATTTATCTGATAACTTCCACTTAATAACTCCCCATTATTGGATTTTATCTGGTTATTTTCAAGCTGAAATCCAAAAAAGTGGTCAAGCTTAAAGAGTCTCTTTCCAAATGTTACCCTCTCAACTATTAAATCTTCATCATACCCATCAAACTCCCACTTTCTATAGTTAAGCTCATTTCTCAAGCTGAAGTTACCCAAAATTGGAATATAGACTCTAGGGTCATATATAGATGAGTATATCTTATACCCCTTCTGGGTTATCTTCCACCCCCCCTTAAGCTCTCTAAGATTTCCAAAAAAGTTGTGGTCTATATACTCAACACCACCTCTAAACCCCTCATATGTATCATATCCCAACTTTGAGTTGAACTCCTTTGTCCTACCCTCCTCAAGTTCAATCTTTATAGGAACATCTGCCGATGAGCTGTTGAGGTCAGGTTCAACCCTTATATTATCGAATACACCTAGATTGTATATATTATCATATGTCTCTTCTATCTTCTCAATATTGAATATTTTACCCCTCTCATACGCTATCTGCTCCCTTATGAACTCACTATCTATCTGAGAGCTATTATCTATATCCGTATCTCCAAAAAACCTCTCTCTACCCTTCTCAACCGTTATATTGATATCAACCCTATATAGGTCTAGGTCAACGATGGCTCTCGCTCTCATCTCATAGTTTGGATATCCACTCTCCTCTAATCTTCTCTCAATTCTACTCTTTGTTTCGGTAAAGTTTTTAGTCTTAAATCTAGCTCCGACTGTCAGTAGTGATATCCTCTTAAATCTACTATCTATAATTAGACTCTCTATCTTGATAGGCTCATTTTTTAGAATATATATATATGCTCTCTTCCCCTCTATCTTACTCTTAACTACAACCTTATAGTAGCCGAGACTCTTTGCATATCTCTCCAATCTCTCTACAAATTTATCTAAATCTCTATCACTAAACTCCGGCTTCCTCTTCCAGAACTCATAGAATTGGGGAGGCTCTATATGGCAAACTTTAAGAAGTCTCTCTCTATTAAACTCTCCAGTGATTAAATCTATATCTCCTTGAAACTTAATACTATTTAAAACTGCTCCATTGAGAAGTTGGATGGAGATGGTGGCGAGGATTAGAGTAGCTATATATCTTTTCATCAAAATAGAGGCAAAGAGTTGCCTCTCCTCCTTTTTTATCAATCTCCTCAAGGAGGAGATGAATTTGAGCTTTCGAGCAAATTATATCAAAAAAGATACTTTTTTTAATAAAAAAAATAGTTTAATTATTTTAAACATAAATAAACTATATAATAAAGAAGTGCTTTTAACAACAAATATAAAAAGAGGGTTATTTCAATCTTAACTATAGTAGTTAAATTTTCCGATTTGTTTGATATAATTTTTAAAAAAATTAAGGATATTCAGAAATGGCTACATATATTTTTGGACATACAACTCCAGATAGCGACTCTATTATCGGGGCTATAGCACTCTCATATTTGAGAAATAGACTCGGTTATGAGTCGATACCATCTAGACAGGGGGAGATAAATCCTGAGAGTAGATTTATTTTAGAGAGATTTGGACTTGAAGAGCCAATATTGAAGAGTTCGTATTCAGGTGAGGATGTCTATCTGATAGATTTTATGGAGCGTTCCCAAGCCCCTGCCGATATTGATGAGGCAAATATTATAGGTATAGTTGACCACCACAAGCTTGGGGACTTAACGACATCTGCACCTTTGGATATGTGGGTCAGGGCTGTAGGATGCTCAAATACAGTTGTGAAACAGATGTTCGACATATTTAATATAGATATTCCAGAGGGTCTAGCAGGGGCTATGGCTTGTGCAATTTTGAGTGATACTGTCATATTTAAATCGCCTACATCTACAAAAGAGGATACTAAGGCGTGTAGAGAGTTGGCAGAGATTGCCGGTATTGAGGATGTGAGAGCTTTAGGCTTCGAGATGTTTAGAGTTAAGTCAGATATATCTGGAACTCCTAAGAGGGAGCTTGTATTAAGGGATTTTAAAGATTTTAACATGGCAGGTTCAAAGGTGGCAATTGGTCAACTTGAGGTTGTGGATTTAAGCCTATTTGATAATATGAGAGATGAGCTATTTGAGGTTATGGAGCAGATTAGGGTAGAGGGGGGAAGGGATACTCTAATCTTAATGTTGACAGATATTATTCAAGAGGGTACAGAGATTTTAGTTGTTGGTGATAGTTTAGATAGAGTTAGAGAGGCTTTCGGTATAGATTTAAGAGATGGGAGAGAGTGGCTTAAGGGTGTTATGAGTCGAAAAAAGCAGATAATTCCACCTTTGGAAAAGAGTTTTAATGATGTTTAAATGCAATTAGTCTAAAATTATTAGAAAATTATGAAAGGAGAAAAGGCTCAAAAATGAGCCTATACAACTTATGAAGAATAGCTATTTTCTTTCTCAACCTCATCAGCCCTTCTTTGCCCTAAGTTTTATAAATGCGATATTATCAATTTTTCTATTTGCACTCTACTCCAAAGGGATATTGGTCGGTAAGCTTCAAGTAACAATATTTCATATATATAGTATAATATATATGGTCTTTACACCAGCCTTTTTTGGATTTCTATTCACCACATTTCCAAAATTTTCACAAACAGAACCGATAGAGAGGGTTGTATATATCACAATTTTCATACCATTTGCTCTCGGTAGCCTTTTCTTCTTAATTGGAAGCTCAATATCTCAAGCTCTGGTATCATTCTCCATAATTTTTATACTTATAGGTCATGTTTTAGGTGTAAATATATTAAGAAAGATATATAGGAGAGCCTCATTTATTAGAGATAAGTTTGATATATTATGGATACTCATATTTATGAGTTCAGGTGCATTATCCAATCTCATATTCTATATAGGATATATATTTAATAACTCTACCTTGATAGAGTCATCTGTTCGGATTGCCATATATCTATATCTCTTTATGGTAGGTTTTACCGTTGCAGGGAGGATGGTTCCACTCTTCTCAAATGCCAAGGGGTATAGGAATAGAGCTATTATAAAGATAACAGCTATGCTCTTAACTCTACATATAGTGCTTGATATATTGACTCCACACCTATCATTTGTTGTAGATTTTATACTAATATATATACTTGGTCTTGAGATATTAAATTGGCAACTGCCATTTCCAAATAGAAATCCTCTACTCTGGATACTCCATCTATCTCTATTTTGGATACCTATAGCACTTCTATTTTCTGCTATTAGTAATATGGTATCTCTATTCTGGGATATAAATTTTCTATATTTAGATATACACGTATTAATGTTAGGTTTCCTAGTAACCATATTGATAGGATTTGGAACTAGAGTTACATTGGGACACTCAAAGTCCCCATTGAGTGCAGATATATGGACAAGAATTCTATTCTTCTGGACTCAAGTTGTAGTAATAAGTAGATTAATCACATCACTAATATTTAGTTTCGGCTGGGATTTTATCTTCTGGTTTGATATGAGTGTAACTGTATGGATTGTTCTATTTGGTCTATGGTTATATAGATTTTTTAAACTTTTACTATTTGGTAGGGGCGATAGATAGAGTTATTGCTCCCTTGAACCAACCTTAGGTCTCAATAGGTTAAAGTTTACCATCTTATCTACGACCCTCCTAAAGGTTGGTACAGCAGTTTGAGATGCAAAGTAGTATCTACTAGGCTTTATTACGAGAACCCCTATAGTGTATCTATGCCCATCAGCATCATTTGCAAATCCGAAAAAACTGCTATGGTACTTATCTATATACCTCCCATTCTCTGCTACATGTGCAGTTCCAGTCTTTCCACCAATCTCAAGTCCATGATATCTAGCCAATTTGGCCGTTCCATCTTTCACAACATCTATAAGAATTGAGTGTATAACTTTAGCCACCTTTGCAGAACAGCTATTTATAGGGGGGACATCAAATTTTATCTCTACCCTCTTCCCAAATCTATCAGATATAAAGTCGGCAATCTTGGGAGTTACAGCCACACCACCATTATTAAATGCACTATACGCCTTTAAAATCTGCATGAAGTTTACAGACATACCGTAACCGTACGAGGAGTTTGCACTATATGTCTTATCATCAAGCATATATGGGGCTCTTATATTCCCTGCCAACTCTTTGGATAGGTCAACCCCACTCTTCTGTGCTAAACCGAACCCCCTTAGACCATCATGTAGCTCTCTTCCCGATAACCTCCAAGCTATTTTAGATATACCTATATTAGATGAGTGCATTATTATGCCTCTAGGTGTTAGAGATTTGAAGTAGCTATCATCTGTGATTGTGTAGCTATCATTTACCCTATATTTTCCACCAAGTGGTATCTCTCTATGCATATTTACCTTCTTATGCTCTAGAGCTATAGCTAATGTTAATGGTTTAATCACTGAACCTGGCTCATATAGGTACTCGGTAAAATCTGGATTTAATGCTCCCATATCTCTCTTTCTAATCCTTGATGGGTTAAATCTATCAGATGTAGCCATAGCTAAAATCTTTCCACTCTTGGAATCCATAACGGCAACTAAAATCTCCTCGGCATCCAGCTTTCTCATCTGACTATCGATAACACTCTCCACTGCATGTTGAAACTCCAATGGGATATTTAGGTGTAGGTTCATTCCATCAATTCTAGATATACTTCTACTTGTCCCATCTAATATTACGGTTCCTATAAGGTCTCTCCTCCCCTCTATTAGCCCATCTCTACTCGCCTTGAGATAGTAGTCATACCTCTTCTCCAGCCCCTTCTTCGCTACAGGTCTCTTATACCCATCTACCTCCTTTATCTGTACATATCCAACTATAGGGGTCAATAGCCTCTCATATGGGTAGAACCTCCCCTCATTATCTGCCAATATATCAAGCCCTAAAACTATGTGAGGCTTTTTCATATTGATTGGTTTAAATATCTTTAATCTATTCAATTTTGAACCGAGAGCCTTTAGGTCACTCGCCAATCTAACATCTATATTCTTTAGAAGTACAACCCTCCCCCTTACACTTTTTCCTCTGCTATTTAAAAATTTATCTCTTATCTCACTCTGTGGAATACCTGTATATATGCTAAATAGGTTTATAAATAGGTCTTTTTTTTTAGGGTCTATACTCCTCGTATCTATCTCTGCTCTATATGTC
>JAADDP010000178.1 GCA_013153825.1 Campylobacterota bacterium | reverse complement strand
CTGTTTCATATAATAATATATTATTTGCTTCATATCTATTGTAACACTTAGTTACAAAGGTTTTACAACCCTCAAATGCACTATTGCTACACAACCTATTTAATAATTTTTTTGCTAATATAAGCCTAATATTCTTCATATTTCTCAATGTTTTGTAGAAATTTGTAACAGAATAATTTTAGGAAAAGGAGTTTTGATGACTCATGTGATTAACAATCACCCCTATTTAGGTGTCTTCTTCTTATTTATCGCAACAGTTGGTGCATTTAACGCAACACTATTTCTATCACGATTTATAAGTAGAAAATTGGCAAGGCTAGATACTGAAAAGTTAAAGCTTACAATCTATGAGTGTGGACCAGAGGTGACTAAACAACCAAATACTATTTCAGCTCAATTTTACTTAATAGCACTTCTATTCATTCTTTTTGATGTTGAGATAATATTTATGTTTCCATGGGCGATAGATTTTAAATTGCTCGGTTGGTTCGGTTTTGCTGAGATGATATTGTTTATTTTACTACTTACTATTGGATTTATTTACGCATGGAAGAAAGGAGCTCTTGAATGGCACAGCATCAAGTAAATTACGCATCATCTGGAGGGTTACCAGTAGCTCTTACAACAGTTGACCATCTAATAAACTGGGGTAGAAGTAACTCCCTATGGCCTTTAACATATGGTTTGGCATGTTGTGCAATTGAGATGATGGCAAGTGGGGACAGCAGATATGACTTTGATAGATTTGGGACAATATTTAGAGCAAGTCCTAGACAGGCAGATGTTATGATTTTAGCAGGGACTCTATCTAAGAAACATGCAGAGTTTGCAAGAAGGTTATATGACCAGATGACAGAGCCAAAGTGGGTTATCTCTATGGGAAGCTGTGCAAATACTGGAGGGATGTTCAACACATATGCTACAGTTCAAGGAGTTGATAGAATTGTGCCAGTTGATATCTACCTACCAGGGTGTGCTCCAAGACCAGAGACTCTTCAATATGCACTAATGATGCTTCAAAAAAAGGTTAGAAGAGATTCAGCAGATATGAAAAAGAATAAAAAACAGAACTTAAGGTTGATATAATGAGAAAATATAGACCAAAAGATAATGTTCAAGCAAAGGCATACTATACAGATAGATTTTATGTCGTTCCAACAGTCCCAACAGAAGATGTATCAACTGATGAGGTTTTTGCCAAACAGCTAGAGGCTCTAGAGGCTAAAGTTGATGTTAAATCTGCATATATCCAGATTGGGCAGTTGAGAGTTGAAGTTAACCATGAAGATAACTTCAAGGCGATTGAAGTTTTAAAAAATGAGTGTGGTTATGAGATGTTAACAGAGATGAGTGCTGTTGACTATCTGGCTCAAGAGGGGAAATTTGAGATTTTCTATCAACTTCTAAACCTAAAAGAGAGAAAGAGAATGAGAGTTGTCTGTAAAATTGAGCAGGGGTTGGCAATTGAGTCAATTGTTCCTCTATATAAGGCAGCTAACTTTGCAGAGAGAGAGATGTTTGATATGTTTGGTATTAAGGTTAATAACCACCCATTCCTAAAGAGAATTATTATGCCAGATGATTGGGAGGGACACCCTCTACTAAAAACATATCCTCTACATGGAGATGAGTTTGCACAGTGGTATGAGGTTGATAAAATATTTGGAAAAGAGGCTAGAGAGATAATTGGAGAGGAGAATAGAGACCCTGCTAAGATAGATAGATATGATACTAAGAGGTTCTCTAGAGTTGGAAGAGAGGTTCCATTTGGAGCTGATATTAGTGAGGGAGAGCCTGAGACTCCAATTGAGTATAGTGAGACATTCTTCGTAAACTACAACGCTGGAACAAAACAGCTAGATAAGAGAAAGTAGAGGAGTTGCGATGCAAGAAGTAAATAAACTAACCCCCTTTTTTGAGAATTTAAACTTTGAGAGAGAAGATAACACCATGGTTATCAACTTTGGACCACAGCACCCTTCAGCTCATGGTCAGTTGAGACTTGTTTTAGAGTTAGATGGAGAGCAGGTTGTAAAGGCGTATCCAGATATCGGTTATCTACATCGTGGTATAGAGAAGATGGCAGAGAATATGACCTATAATGAGTTTTTGCCAACTACAGATAGATTGGACTATATCGCTTCAACCTCAAATAACTACGCTTATGCTCTAGCTGTTGAGAGACTTTTGGGAGTTGAGGTTCCAAGAAGAGCCCAAGTTATTAGAACAATCCTTCTAGAGTTAAATAGAATTATCTCTCACCTATTCTTTATTGCCACCCATGCACTAGATGTTGGGGCTATGTCTGTATTCCTATACGCATTTAGGGAGAGAGAGTTTGCAATGGACTTAATGGAGGATTACTGTGGAGCAAGATTAACTCATAGTGCTGTTAGAATTGGGGGAGTTCCACTAGATTTACCAGATGATTTTATGATTAACCTTAGAGAGTTCTGTGATAATGTAGATAAAGAGGTAAAAATCACATATAATGCTCTACTTGAGGATAATAGAATTTGGAGAATGAGACTAGAAAATGTAGGGGTTCTATCTCCAGAAGATGCTCTAAGTTGGGGTTGTACAGGACCTATGTTAAGAGGTTCAGGTATCGCTTATGATGTTAGAAAAGAGGAGCCATATGAGCTATATGATGAGTTGGATTTTGATATTCCAGTAGCTGATACAAATGATAGTTATGGGAGATATAGACTCTATATGGCTGAGATGTTGGAGTCCACAAAGATTTTAAGACAGTTGATTATGATGTATGATGAGACTGAGCCACAGCTAATGGCACATGCTCCAAAATATATCTCTGCTCCAAAAGAGGAGATAATGACCCAAAATTACGCACTAATGCAACACTTTGTGCTTGTGACTCAAGGTATGAGACCACCAAAGGGTGAGGTTTATGCACCAACAGAGTCTCCAAAGGGTGAGCTAGGCTTCTATATTAAATCGGAAGGTGAGCCATACGCATATAGATTAAAGTGTAGAGCACCAAGCTTTTTCCACACAGGGCTTCTACAAGAGCTTTTAGTTGGCACATATTTGGCTGATGTTGTAACAATCATTGGTTCAACCAATATTGTATTTGGTGAAGTTGACCGATAGGAGGGGAGAATGAAGAGATACGATTTAAGACACCTAAAAGATGACTTCTATGGTCGAATGGGAGAGTTAATTGAGAGCGACTTGAGAGTTGGAGAGGTTGGAATTTTTCTATTTGAGGTTGGAGACTTCTCACATATTCAAAAGAGTGCAGATTACATAAAAGAGTTGGGGCATGAGCTTATGAACTCTTTAAAATTTAACGAGGTTGATTGGACTATTGTTGTTAAGCGTTTGGATAGAGCTACAATAGAGAAGAGGAGAGAGGAGGCAAATAGAGCAGAAGAGGAGACCTCTACAAAGACAGAAACTAAAAAGGCTAAGTAATGGCAAAATTAGTTTTCTCTACTTGGCAGGGTGAGTTTATCGATAATCGTGGTAAACCATCTAGTGAGTGGAGTGAGTCAAACTTTAAACTGCCAGAGACCTATCATGGAGAGAGAGACTCTAAAGCCTTTATTGGTTGGGATGGAGTGGCTATATTTGATGAGGATATTGATGCAGTGGAACTTGCTTGTAGATACTCTGCTCAATATCAAGAGTATAGTGAAGCTTGTGGAAGGTGTGCTCCTGGTAGATGGGGAGGTAAGGTTCTATATGACTTACTCGATAAGATAGCAAGAGGTGAGGGGAGCTTTGATGATATTGCCCACCTAAAAGAGATTAGCCAAACTATGATGAAGACCTCAAAGTGTGAAATTGGTAGAACAGTTCCAAAGCCAATCTTAGACCTAATGGAACACTATAAAGAGCAGTTTGATAGGTGTATAAGTGAGCAGGTTAAATCTAAACATTATGATAATAAGAGCATCAACTACATAGCAAAAGTTACAGCCCCGTGTAGTGATATGTGTCCAGCCCATGTAGATATTCCAGCATATATTGAGGGTGTTAGAGATATGCAGTTTGAGGACTCTCTAAAGGCTACAAGGCAGACTATGCCTCTAGCACATACCTGTGGAAGAGTCTGCCCTCACCCTTGTGAAGATGCTTGTAGAAGAGCAAATTTAGATGAGCCTATATCTATTATGGAGTTAAAGAGGCTTGGTGCAGATTATGAGACAGACCATGGGCTATCTTGGCTACACCCAAAAGAGCCAAAGCCTTTAAGAAATGATGGTAAAAAAGTGGCAGTAGTAGGGGCAGGACCTGCAGGGCTTACAGTTGCATACTATCTAGCACTAGAGGGGATAAAGGTAGATATATTTGAAGAGCTTCCTGTAAATGGTGGAGAGGTAGCAGTTGGAGTTCCTGAGTATAGAATGCCAATATCTAAATATCAAAAAGATATAGATTTAGTGCTTGGAATGGAGGCTGTATCAATCACAAATAACTGTAGAGTTGATGCAGAGAAGCTAAGAGAGCTAGATAGAGATTATGATGCAGTATTTTTAGGTTTTGGAACAAGACTATCTAAAAAGGTCAGAGCTAAAAATGAGAACCCAAATATGGGTGGATATTGGGGAGCTATCTCAATGCTTGATAAGGTAAACCTATGGAATAAGTATGGTATAGGAAGCCCTGCATCAAATGAGTTAAAAGATAAGGTTGTAGTCTGTGTTGGTGGTGGATTTACATCTATGGATGTTGTTAGATGCTCCATTAGAGAGGGGGCAAAAAAGGTAATTATGCTCTATAGAAGAGATGAAAAAACCATCATTAGAAATACAACCTATGAGGAGTATCACGAAGCAGTTGAAGAGGGTGTTGAGTTTATATTCTACTCTGCAATTGAGGAGATAATCGATAATGGAGAGAGGATTGAGAAGCTTAAAGTTAATAGATTTGAGCTAGTTCCAAATCCAGATGGTGGACGACCAAAGCTAGAGAAGATTGAAGGGGCAGACTTTGAGATAGAGTGTGACTATCTAATTCCTGCTGTTTCTCAATCGGCAGACCTATCACTTCTACCTGAAGAGTGGGATATGAAACTCACATCTTGGGGAACTCTTCTTACCAATGGAAAAGATTTTATGACATCTAGAGATGGAGTATTTGCAGGTGGAGATTGTGAGTATGGGCCTATGACTATTGTAAATGCAGTAGGACAGGCAAAGAGAGCTGCATCTGTAATTAGTAGATATATCTATAATGGTGGAAAGTGTGAGCTAACTGATGAGGAGATTATGGAAGACCACCTATCTAAACTTAAAGTCTATAATAAGAGTGAGAAGGTGACAGGTTGGATTGCAGGACTCCCAAGACAGGTTAGTGAAAAGTTAGATGTAGAAGAGAGAAAAACAAACAATAGAGAGGTAAATCTAGGGTTTACTGGTGAAGAGGCGATAGCAGAGGCAGAGCGTTGTATGCGATGTTATTACATATCGATGGTGGCAGTGTGATGAAGAGAAGAGATATAACTATTACCATAGATGGAAAAGAGTGTAAGGGTAAATTTGGACAGACCATATTAGAGATAGCAAGAGAGCATGGTATATATATCCCAACCATGTGTTATCTCACAAAGACTCTACCTATTGCCTCTTGTAGAATGTGTGTTGTAGATGTAAAAGGTGTTGATGGATTTATCCTATCTTGTCAAGAGAAGGCAGTTGATGGGATAGAGGTCAATACCAACACTCCAGAGCTTTTCAAAGAGAGACAAAATATTATGAAGCTCTACAATGTGAACCATCCACTAGAGTGTGGGGTTTGTGACCAGAGTGGAGAGTGTGAGCTTCAAAATAAGACTATGGAGTTTGAGGTAGCAGAGCAGAACTTTACAGCAAGAGACCAATTTAGACCAGTTGAGAATTGGGGATATGTCTCATATGACCCATCTCTATGTATTATGTGTGAGAAGTGTGTAAGGGTATCTACTGAGATTACAGGAGATGAGGCACTAAAGGTTAAGTTTGGTGGATACTCATCTGTTATTGAGAATGTAAAGAGAGATAGAGACTTTGCAACTCTTGGAGAGGCTGCTGCTGTATGTCCTGTTGGGGCTTTAGTTGATAGACACTTTAAATATAGTGCAAATGCTTGGGAGCTTAAGAAAATCCCATCATCTTGTCCACACTGTGAAGCTGGACACGATGTGACATATGAGGTTAAACATGGAAAAGTCTATAGAACCTCAAATGAGGCAGAGTTTAGCACAATGTGTAGTGCTAGTAGATATGGATTTGATTTTGCAAATGAGAATGTAAAAAGGGATAGAGAGCAGTTTCAAAAGGCAATAGATGCTTTTAAAAAGGCAAAAAGTATCATATTTGCTGATGAGATTACAAATGAAGAGGCTCTAATACTCCAAAAGTTAAAAGAGAAGTTTGGATATAGATTAATCTCTCATGATGCTAGAGCATTTCAGAAATTTATGAGTGCTTATAGTAGTATAAGTGGAAAGAGCCTTTATGGTGGAGATTTAAAAACTCTAAAAAAATCAGATGCCATAGTGGTATTTGGAACAAGAGTAAATGATGACTCTCCAATTACAAAGTATCATATAAATATGGCGAGTAAACATAAGAAGGCTAGAGTTGTATATATGCACCCAATTGAGGATATAAATATTAAAAATATTGTAACTCAATTTATAAAGTATGAGCCAAATACCGAAGAGGGCGTTATAGCACTTTTAGCATATACTCTATTGAGAGATAAAAATCTACCTTCAGATATTAAAGAGCTTTTAGATGAGCTAGATATTGGAAATATATCTGCTGATACAAATATTGGAGAGGAGGAGCTTGAGCAACTTGTAAAATCTTTTGAGAAGAGGAGAGAGTTCTCTTTAGTTGTTGGAGCAGACCTATATAGAAGCTCAAGAGCCGATAGTATCGCAAAATATATCGCACTGCTTGAGAGATATTTCAATTTTAATCTAATAGTTATCCCTCCAGCTACAAATGGACTTGGAGTTAGTTTGATTTGTGATTTAGATGATGAGGTAGAGGGTTACACCATAGGATATAATGTGAAAGGTGACTTTACTCTATCTGCTTTGGGAGGTGGAGATTTAGATATGCCATCTCTAATTCAGCAGGAGGGAACTACGACATCAATAGATAAGAGAGTTGTGCCTCTAAATGTGGCAGTAGATTATGGTGGATATACTCTAAATGATATCGCAAATGCTCTGGGGTTAAAGAGTGAGTGGACGGTAGATTATACCAGTAGATTACCAGAGAATAGAGGCTTTAGAGCAGTGGAGTTTGATGCTCTACCAAACCATTTTGAGCTAACAGGAGAGGAGAAGAGGGGCTATATCTTAGAGCCTATATCGACTAAGATAGATGGAGTTTTAGATGAGCCAGTTGAGAGTGATGGGATTGATGGGGCGGTTATATATAACTGTAACCCACAGGAACACTTCTCTCCATTTACAGCAAAATCTGAACTTCTAAAGCAGAATATATACCTTTTAGGCTCAAAACAGTTTTCTATTGCTTCAAAACTACAAGATGGAGATGAGATTTCTTTTGAAATTGATGGAGTATTGTTCAATAGAGTGTTTAAGATTGATACATCTTTAAAAGGGACAATAGCTATTAATCCTACTTATGATTTGGGATTAAGTTCTGCTTTGTTATCCTCTTACAGATTTAGAAGATTAGAGAGAGTAGGAAGCTAATATGAGTGAAATCGAAACAAAACATAATATGGTTAGCATTAAGATAGATGGTGTTGAGTATAAGGCTAGAGAGGGTGAGTATATCCTAAATGCTGCTCGTGCCAATAATCTATTTATTCCTGCTATCTGCTACTTAACTAGATGTTCTCCTACATTGGCTTGTAGAATATGTCTAGTTGAGGCAGATGGAAAGCAGGTTTACGCATGTAATGCTAAGGTTAAAGATGGGATGGAGATTACAGTTGATACTCCAAATATCCTAAAAGAGCGTAGAGCAATTATGGAGGTTTACGATGTAAATCACCCTCTACAGTGTGGGGTTTGTGACCAGAGTGGAGAGTGTGAGTTACAAAACTATACACTAGAGCTTGAGGTCGATTCACAAAGCTACACTATAGCAGATACAAAGAGAGAGACAAAAAACTGGAGTAGTGTTCTGCACTATGATGCAGGACTCTGTATTGTGTGTGAGAGGTGTACAACTGTCTGTAAAGATATGATTGGAGACTCTGCAATTAAGACCACAAAGCGTGGAGGTCCAGCACTAGATAAAGCTCTAAAGGGTTCAATGCCAAAAGATGCTTACGCTATGTGGAATAAGCTTCAAAAGTCAATTATTGCTCCAAGCAATGGGACAGAGTATACAAACTGTAGCGATTGTGGGGAGTGTGTGGCTGTATGTCCTGTTGGGGCTTTAGTTAGTAGAGATTTCCAATATACGACAAATGCTTGGGATTTAAAGAGAGTTCCTGCAACATGTGCCCACTGTAGTAGTGGATGTCAGATATACTATGAGGTGAAGCCAACCTCTATATCCGATAGAAGAGAGAAGATTTATAGAGTTACAAATGAGTTCCACTATGTATCACTCTGTGGGGCTGGTAGATTTGGTTATGACTTTGAGAATAGAGATGCAAAGAGAGACCCTAAAGCATTTACAAAGGCAATAGAGGCATTTAAAAAGGCTAAGGTTATCAACTTCACCTCAGTTATTACAAATGAAGAGGCACTGATGCTTCAGACTCTAAAAGAGAAGTTGGGGGTTAAGCTCATAAATAGAGAGGCTAGAGCATTTCAGATATTCTTAGAGTTCTATAAAGAGGCATCTGGAAAATCGCTATATACATTAGATTTTAAGCAGGTTATGGGGAGTGATTTTGTAATTAGTCTTGGTATCTCTCTTAGAAATGATAATCCAAATGCTAGATACGCCTTTAATAATGTTCAGAAGTTAAATAAGGGTGCAGGTTTCTATTTTCACCCTGTAGGAGATAATCTAGTTCCAACATTTGGAAAAAATATTGAGATGTTTACCCATAAGGTTGGAGAAGAGGAGCTTGGACTACTTCTACTACTTGAGCTATTTGCAGATAAGGATAAGCTTCCAAAAGAGATAAAAGAGCAGTTGGATAGAGAGAAGCTACTAGAGGCTCTTGGAAAAGATAGTGCTAAGTTTGACAAAGCATTTACAAAGATGATGAAGAAGAAAGAGAGTTTTGCCCTAATAGTGGGAGAGGATTTATACTTCCACAAGAGAGCAAAAAATATTGCAAATCTAATTGTGGCACTAGAGAACTACTCTCCTGTAAAAGTGGCTATGGTTCCACCAAAGACTAACTCTCTAGGTGTGGCTCTAATCTGTGATTTAGATGATGAGGCGAATGGATATACAGTTGGATATAACGCTCTTGGAGACTTTAGACTATCTGCTTTAGGTGATGGGGATTTAGATATACCAGCACTAAATCAGCAGGAGGGGACATTTACAAATATGAACAAGAGAGTTCTCCCAACAAATGTGGCATTAGATTATGATGGGTATGTTCTAAATGATATAGTTCAAGAGTTAATCGATGCTCCAGAGTTGACAATTGAGTGGACTCCACACCTTCCAAAATCCAAAGGATTCAAGGCTATTGAGTTTGATGCTCTTCCAAATCGATATCTAAATGATGGAACGGAGGATAGAGGATATAGATTAGATGTAGTTGAGGTTGAACCAAAGCCATCTAAGATAGAGAAATTTGATGATAAGATTGTTTTAGATGGGCAAATTGCATATAGATGTAATCCACAAAGACAGTTTAATGACTTTACCAATAAGGCTCACCAGATATTTGAGGAGTTTGGGCTATATGTGAGTCCAGAGATGGCTAAAAAGCTCTCTAAGAGAGTTATAGTTGAGCTAGATAGTGGAAACTTAGAGCTAGATGTGATTGTAGACGATAGAATGGCTGGAGATATTGTTGCCATTCCAGATTTTAAGAGTGCTGAGAATGTATATGAACTCTTTGGAGCTTCAAGATACCAAAAAGTAATTATTAGGGAGGTATAGAGTATGG
>JAADDP010000018.1 GCA_013153825.1 Campylobacterota bacterium | reverse complement strand
CTAGAGGGGATTTAACTATATATCTCCCCTCTACTATTGATAACTCTTAGTGTAACTCTATCTTTGAACTCTTCTTAAGTTCATTGACCCTATTCTCAATTAGGTCATTAAATTTTTGTCTATTTACAAGTGCCTTAATCTGAGATTTAACCTCATCAAAACTTTGAACACTCTCCCCCTTTCTATCTTCAAGATAGATAACGTGATATCCAAACTGCGTCTTTACAGGCTCTTTTGTAAACTCACCCTTCTTTAGCTTATCTGCAGCTTCACTAAACTCAGGAACCATTCTATTTAGAGGAAACCATCCTAAATCCCCTCCACTCTTGCCACTAGGTCCAATAGATTTCTCTTGAGCAAGTTTTATAAACTCTCCACTAACATCTTTAGCACTATTTAGCCTCTTGATGATATCCTCTGCCTCCTCTTTACTCTTAACTAGAATATGTCTAGCCTTTAGTTGAGATGGTGTCTTGAAGTTGTCTCTATTATTTTCATAAAATTTCTTCAACTCCTCATCCGTTGTGGACTCTTCAATCTTCTTAGCCTCCTGCTCCATCCATAGAGTTAGAGCTAAATCTCTCTTTAGAAGATTGAGCTTCTGCTTATACGCCTCACTACTCTCTATACCAGATTTCAAAGCACTCTGTATAAGAAGTTTTCTCTCAACCAACATATTGAGTATCTTATCTTTTGTAGCCTTATCCATACTATCAAAATTTGATGCTTGAGGCCCAACTACCTGTGTTATCTCATCTTTTGTTATAGGCTCTCCATTAACCGTTCCATATACATCTCCAGAAAATCCAAATGAGATTGCTAAACTTGATATTAGTGCAACTCTAAATGTTCTCTTTATAATCATTATCTTCCTTTACTATAAAATTTAATATAGATGATATTTAGATATCTAATTATATCAAAATATGGGTTATATTAATATATTTTTACATCCAACTTAACATCTCTATACTCGACCCCAACCAATCTACAGGCTCTTCTCATCACACCCTCAACGGTAAATCCAAACTTATTAAATAGCTCTTTTGCCGGTGCTGATGCTCCAAAGCTATCCATCCCAAGAACATCATCGGCATACTTATAGTACTCAATTGCTCTTGATGCCTCAACTGCTAGAACTTTTGTATCTCTATCTATAATCTGCTCTTTATACTCTTCTGGTTGCTCATCAAACAGGTCAAAACATGGAACAGATACGATATTTGCTTTAACCCCTAAAGCCTCTAGGTGACAAGCTGACTGTAGAGCTACTATCACCTCACTACCACTAGCCATAATGGTCAGGTTTGCATCTTTTCTTCTCTTGAGTAGATATGCTCCTCTCGATACATCTCCAAAATCCCTTTTAGGTTTTAGAACTTTTAGTTTCTGTCTAGATAGTACAAATGCGTGTGGAGCTTTTATCTCTAAAGCACTCTTCCAAGCCTCAACATTCTCCGTGGCATCAGCTGGTCTCCAAACATATAGATTTGGTAATGCCCTAAATTGAGTTAGATGCTCTATAGGCTGATGTGTTGGTCCATCCTCCCCAACTCCAATACTATCATGTGTCCAGATAAAGAAGTTATGGATATTACTAAGTGATGCAATCCTAACTGCAGGTTTTAGATAGTCTGAGAATACAAAAAATGTTGAGTTGAATGGAATAAGAGTCCCATATAGAGCCATACCATTTGTAATTGCACCCATGGCGTGTTCCCTAATCCCAAAATGTATATTTCTCCCCTTTGGAAAATCTCCCATATCCTTCAATTCAGTCTTATTTGATGGTGCTAGGTCTGCTGAACCACCGACAAAACTTGGTACAGCTCTAGCTATAGCATTTAAAATTTTTCCATTACTATCCCTCGTGGCAACCATATCATCGCTACTAAAGTCAGGAAACTTGATATTTGAGAAGTTTGGTTCTAGTAGCCTCTCTAGGGTTCGATTCTGCTCAATTAGAGGTGCCTGTCTCTGTAGATGTATCCACTCTTTCTCATATAACTCCCCCTTCTCTATTGCACATCTAAATCTAAGTAGAACATCTTCAGGTATAAAAAAGCTTCTATCGGATGGAAATCCAACCTCCTCTTTTGCCCTTCTAATTAGCTCATCCCCTAATGGTGAGCCGTGAGTCTTACTAGAACCCTCCAGCTCTAAAGCACCCTTACCTATTTTTGTATCTGCAACAATTAACGTTGGTCTATCGGAACTCTTAGCACTATATAGAGCCTTATCTATCTCCTCAAAATTGTGTCCATCAATCTCTAAGACTCTCCACCCCTGAGCTTCAAATCTCAATTTTACACTCTCACTCCATGCGATTGAGGTATCCCCCTCTATAGTTATTGAGTTGCTATCATATATTAAGATTAAATCTTTGAGTTTTAGATGTCCAGCTAGAGAACACGCCTCATATGATATACCCTCTTGAAGGTCTCCATCCCCACATATGCAGTAGACCTTATGGTCAATCAATCTACAGCTATCGGAGTTTATAAGATTTGCACTATACTCTTTTGCCATTGCAAATCCAACAGCGTTTGCTACCCCTTGACCGAGTGGACCGGTTGTAATCTCAACACCCTCAGTCTCCCCATACTCTGGATGTCCTGCCGTCTTGGAACCCAGTTGTCTAAATTTTTTTAAATCATCTATGGAGATATTATACCCCCAAAGGTGTAACATAGAGTAGATTAGAGATGATGCGTGTCCCCCAGAGAATATTAATCTATCTCTATTCAACCACTTTGGATTCTTTGGATTGTGCTTTAGGTGTTCACTTAGAACAACCATAATATCGGCAAGACCCATTGGAGCACCGGGGTGTCCAGAGTTTGCCTTTTGAACCATATCTGAGGCTAAAAACCTAATAGTATCTGCCATCTTCTGCTTTATCTCAATATCACTACTTGCCATATTTTACATGTTCCTTAAAATAGATTTAGTACTAGAAATATTTACATTTACACTACTAACCCTATCTATGGTGCCTATATAGATATCCACTTAAAATATGCTCTAACCTATCTCTTAGCCTAATATCAAACCCATCTAACCTATCTCTCAAACTATCTGCTAAACTATCAGCCTCATCTATACTACCCTCAAGCCCTAGAAGTTTTACAAAAGAGTTCTTATCGCTATCATTATTTGTAGGTTTTCCAGCCTCCTGGTCACTATGGGTTACATCTAAAATATCATCCTGTATCTGAAATAGTAGCCCTAAATCTAACCCAAAGCTATATAACTCCCCTGCTCTCCCCCTATCCATATCTACAATGGTAGCCCCCATAAGAAGACTTGTAGCAATTAGCTTTGCAGTCTTATTTTTATGGAGAAATTTCACCTCATCAATAGTTAACTCCCTATTCTCGAAATATAGGTCTATTGCTTGACCTAGAACCATTCCATATGTTCCACCATCTCTTGCCAGTAGCTCAATAAGTTTAACCCTAATATCATCTCTTAGGGGTGCTTTTGAAATTCTATAGAATGCTTCGCTATTTAGGGCATCTCCAACAAGAATAGCTGTAGCCTCATCATATGTAATATGGATAGTCTCAAAACCTCTTCTGAGAGGGGCATTATCCATAGCAGGTAGATCATCATGTATTAGTGAGTATGTGTGGAGAAACTCCAGAGCCAATGCAGGGGCTAAGGCACTCTCAAATAGGAGTGGTTCATAAGCCTCAACTACACTCAAAAGCAACATAGGTCTAAATCTCTTTCCTCCTGCCAGTAACATCTGCGAGATAGCACTATTGTAGTGTGGGTGAAAGCTATCAACCTTCGGTAGGTTCTCTTTTAGATACTCTTCAAATCTCTCCATACTCAATCCCATTTTTTGCGTAATTATATCAACAATAAATTAAAGCTGTTATAATTGTAAAAATTAAAAGCTGGATAGGTAGATGAGAGATATAAAACTTGAAGATTCATGGTTGAGGGAGTTGAGAGGTGAGTTTGATAAAGAGTATATGTTCAACTTAAGAGAGTTTCTAATTGGTGAAATGAAGATGGGAAAAAATATTTTGCCTGAGCCAAAATTATGGTTTAATGCACTGAATATCACACCACTAGATAGTGTAAAAGTTGTAATAATTGGTCAAGATCCATACCCCACTATTGGACATCCACATGGATTATCCTTCTCTGTATTACCAGATGTTAAACCATTACCAAAATCTCTATATAACATATTTACAGAGATGAGAGATGATATTGGTATCGATAACTTCCACACGGGCTACTTAGAGCCTTGGGCAAAACAGGGGGTTCTACTCTTAAACTCCATATTAACGGTTGAAGCAGGTAGAACAAACTCTCATAAAAATATTGGATGGGAGATATTTACAGATAGGATAATTGATATATTGAACAGTCGATTGGATGGAGTTATATTTATGTTGTGGGGTCTATATGCACAGAGAAAGGGTGAGAGGCTCGATAGTAGCAGACATCTAATATTGAAGTCACCACACCCATCACCACTCTCTGCATTTAGAGGATTTTTTGGAAGTAGACAATTCTCAAAGGCAAATAGCTATCTTATAGAGCAGGGTAAGAGTCCCATAGAGTGGAGACTCTAATCCAAATCGTGTGAGTGGTTAGAGTGTAAAAACCTCTCAAATGGGAAGATTATACTAGCCACTGCTCCACGAACCCCATCACTCCTATTTTTAAGGGTTAATATAACCCCCATAGACTCTGCTGCATTCTGAGCTAGAAATAGCCCTAATCCAGCACCTGTCGATTTTTTAGACCTTTTAAATGGTGCAAATAGGTTTTGACTCTCATCAACTCCTATCCCCTCATCTATAATGTCTACAATAAAATTCTCCTCATCTGTATGAACCCAAACTTTGACCAATCCACCCTCAGGGGTAAATCTAAGGGCATTCTGTACAAAGTTCTGAAATATCTGCATAAATAGAAGAGGCTGAATATTTATCATGAACCTCTCCGTCTCAAATACATATATAAAATCTCTATCTCTAGAGTGTGCCAGAAGCTCATACTCCTCAGCCTTTTTTGCTATCAATCTAATTATATTTAGCCGTTGAGGTCTCTCGAACTGTCCCCCTTCTGCTCTTCCATACTCCAAGATATTGTGTATCATATTATTTAGAGTATCAATAGATTCCATATTCTGCTGAAGTGTCTCTCTAATATTATCACTCTTCTTATACTTCATAAGAGTTATCTGATTTTTTAGCCTCATAACAGCTAGAGGCGTCTTCAGCTCATGGGCAGTTCCAACATATAACTCTTTTCTATAATTAATAGATGTCTTTATCTTATTTATTAGAGTATTAAATGCACTTGCCAACTTCTCAAACTCTGTGGGTAACTCTTTTGTATCTATCGGCTGTAGTATGCTCTCATTCATATTGTTGAACTTATTTGTTAACCTATTTAGAGGGTTTATAAGTTGTGATGATAGCTTGTAGGCGTAATAGATTATAAATATAAATCCAACTATAGTTATTAGTAACATTATTAGATATATATTTTTGAGTATACTCTTCTCGTCTGTTATATCTCTAATCAACTCAATTGAACTATCTGAATTGGGATATGGATATATAACCTTTATATAGTATCGCTTCTCTATCTGCTCCCTCTTTATAGATATGCTCTTAGCCTTCCCTTTTAGGGAGATATTGAAGCCGAAAATTCTATTTAGATTTAAACCATTGAACTCCTTTAGAAACTTCTCTCCTCTAGGATATATCGATATAATTCTCTCTACATCGCCTATAACTCTCTTCTCTATACTCCTATTGAAATAGGAGGATATAAAGAATGAGAGAAATATCATGACGGCAATTAGCATAGCAGTCATGATAACAGTAATTTCTAAGAAAAAACTACTACTCAAGCTCCTTTTGGAAAACAAAATCTATAACCTCTTCTTCTAACAGTCTCAATCGTTGTAATATTTAGAGGTTTATCCATCTTCTGTCTAATCTGATTAATAGCAACCTCTATCACATTCGGCGTTACAAGTTCAGGCTCTTCCCAGATGGCATCTAACAGTTGCTCTTTAGAGACAATCTGGTCTTTATGCATAGCAAGGTGGGTTAATACCTCAAAAGGTTTCCCTTTTAGCTCTATCTCCTCACCCTTATAGATAATTCTCTCCTCTTCTGGATTGATTACCAAATCTTCAACTTCAATGATGTTTGAACCACCAAATCTTAATTTAGCCTCAATTCTAGTTGTTAAGACCTCAAAGTCAAAAGGTTTTCTTATAAAGTCATCTGCTCCAGCCTTTAGAGCCTCAATTTCACTCTCTCTATCATCTCTAGCAGATAGTACAATCACTGATGTTCTAGATGCCTTATCCTTTAATTTAGGGATTATATCGATACCGTTACCATCTGGTAACATCCAGTCCAGTAGCACAAGGTCGTAGTTTCTAATACCTAAATAGTATTCACCATCTTTGATACTTGTTGCCACATCATTTTGAAATCCAAACTCTTTCAATCCATCTGACAAAGTTTTACTTAGCGTAATTTCATCTTCTATAATTAATATTCTCATTTTATCTATAGCTCCTAATTTAATAATATTTTAATATTATAACACAAAAACATTATAATCTAAAGTTTTTTTAAATATTTTTTAATGATTTTTCGATTATTTTTTATTATTTGATGTTAATCGAAATCAATTCCACAGCTTTGAAACAGACACAATTCCATTTTGGACTATATCCGGTTTAGATATCTTTAAATTTAGAGATAGCGTCTCTGGATAGTCAGAGAGTATTGTCTCTCCTATCTCCAATAGTGCATCCTCCAGAAGTTGATATCCTCTTGTAGATAGTAGCCCCTCTATGGTAGATATGACATCTATATAGTTTATAAAAGAGTCTCCAGTATAGTTGTAGTCTAACTCCATATCGACAACAACCCTCTGTCTCATATCGCGTTCAAAATCCAAGATACCTATCATAACATCTAGTTTTAAATCTTGGATTATAACCCTCATACAACTCTCCCCTCTTCCTTCTTTATAATTCGCACAATATTTGGGATATGTTTATAGAATATTATGAATGAGATAATCCATATAGGTGTGTGGACTCCTATCCCACTAATCTCTGGCTCTATTATATATGATGATGCCAATAGAGCCGATAGCCCTATAAGAGATGATATTGAGGAGACCTTCAAGAGTTTTCCTGCAGTAAACCACGTGACCACTGCAATTAGTGTCTCTATAGGTAGCATAACCATAAATACGCCCAAACCTGTGGCTACACCCTTTCCACCCTCAAACTTTAAAAATGGGCTAAAGCAGTGACCAACCACACTTAAAACGGCTAATGTCCACTGTACACCCTCATTTGCTCCTAGAGCCTTTGCAATTAGAATTATAATTGCCCCCTTTAATGCGTCGAGGAGTACGGTAGCAATTGAGAGCCTCTTTGCAAGTTTTGAATCCTTATCTTTTAGTACTCTAAGTACATTTGTAGCTCCTATATTACCACTTCCCGCCTCTCGAATATCAACACCACCAAATATCTTTGCCAATATCAATCCGAATGGAACTCCAGAGATTAAGTATGCACTCAGATATAGAGCTATATTAAGGCTCATCTACTCCCCCTCTATAATCTTATCTGCCTCTTTAAAGACATTATCTATATTATTTCTTATCCACCTCTTATCCATCCACTCTTCCGGTCTGACCTCTATCCCTTGAACTAAAACTCCAAAGTGTAGATGATCTCCTAGAGCCAATCCTGTCATTCCCGTTTTAGCTATAGGTGTTCCTGCACCAATTATCTCATCCTGCTGTACCAATATAGTTGAGCAGTGACCATATAGAGTGTAGAGTCCCAAACCGTGGTCAACCATCGGCATATTTCCATATATACCATTATTTTCAGTAAATACAACCTTTCCACCATTTGAACTTACAATTGTAGCCATCTTTGTACTAGCCATATCAAGCCCCAGATGGTATGATTCTGATACCTTATTGTCTCTACTCTTATAGTAGTAGTGTCTATGGTCTCCAAAATCTGCCACCTTCTTACCATTTTTTAGTGGATAGAATGTTCTTATCTTCCACTCACTTATCATAGTATCTGTAACTTTAGATGCCAACTCATGGATTAACTCCTCATTGGCTCTCCTCATATCCTCATTTATGGCTCTTAACTTCTCAATTCTATCTGTGATGATTGCATATTGTGGGTTGCTCTCAGCTAAATCTGAGATTTTACCATCTATAAATTTGTCTGTAGCTCTTATCCACGATGTTCTATATTTCTTATAGACGATATAGTATGGGATATTTACCACTCTCTTATTTCCTGCAAAATCTTCAGCTACAACTTTAGCCGAGAAGTGGTCTTGGTTGAATGGCCAAGCTATTAGAGAGGCGTAGTACCCCTCCTCTTTATATGGGGTAACTCTATATCTCTTATTCCCCTCTTTGACATAGAAGTCTTTTAGATTTTCATCTTTAACCTGAAATACAACTAGGGCAGAACCCCCTTGAGTTATCGAATATGAATTTGATAAGATGTTTACATCTGGACGGTGGTAGTCTATATTTACTACAATATCCTTTTTTGCACTATTTCCCTGAAAAAAGCCCCAATTGCTTCTATCTGTTGCTATCACAGAGACCAAAAACTTTGTAGCTTTAGGATTTAGTGGAGTTCCATCTATAGTCTTGCTTGGATAGTTGACCTCAATCACCTTCTCTTTTATAGATTTTTCTCTAATAAGCTCATCTGCCACGATAACGCTATTTCTGCCATCTGATATGGTAACCTGATAAGATTTTAACCCCATATTATCAGATATAGTTATCTTTAGTGGGTCTTTCCTATTCCAATATATGTGATTTTCACTCTTAATTATCGGGTCTTCTCTCTCAAATGATGGAGAGCTAAACATATATGCACCAGCCCCGACCATTAAGCCTAATATAATAATCCAAGCACTTTTTGAACTATTGCGTCTTCTTCGATAACTACTTCTATATCTCATATTATCTCAATCCTAACACCTATAATTTTATGTAAAATAGTCTCTCCTAAATTCATGGAATATAAAGGAAGAGGCTTACTTTATCATAAATAGAGCAAAAAAAAGCTTATTTAATTATAAAATTTTAGGTTCTATTTTCATAGATAGGTCAATCCAGTTTGCTTGGTGTATAATAGCCCCTGTTGATATTGCATCAACTCCACTCTTCGCAAACTCTTCTATATTTTCAAGTGTAATATTTCCACTCGCCTCAAGCAGTATGTGTGGATACTCTCTATCTCTATAATCTACAACTTCTCCAATCTCATCTACGCTCATATTGTCACACATGATTATATCTGCTCCAGATAGCATCGCCCTCTTTACCATCTCAATACTCTCACACTCAACCTCAATCTTAGATGTAAAAGGTATTTTTTCTCTAGCTTTTGATATGTAATCCTTTAGATTATTTATGGTTGAGAGGTGTGTATCTTTCAACATCAGACAATCATCTAAACCCATTCTATGATTTATCCCCCCTCCACACCTAACGGCATACTTTTCAAACTCTCTAAGTAGTGGTCTCGTCTTTCTCGTATCTAGTAGCTTTACACCATATGGTGATATCCTATCGAGATATTTTGCTGTTAGCGTAGCTATCGATGAGGCGTGTAGAGCAATGTTTAATATTGACCTCTCGAGTGATAATATATCTCTGGAGTCACCTCTAATAAATATTAATCTATCTCCTGCTTTAAATTTTGAGCCATCTCTAACTCTCCATAGAGCCTTTAACTTAAAGTTATCCAGCAGGGCATCTATATACTCTCTACCTGCAAAGAGACCATCACTCTTTGCCAATATAAATGCCTCTATATCCTCTGAGTTAGTTACTCTTGAGAAGAGGTCGCCTCTCCCTATATCCTCTGCAATAAGTTCCTCTATAAACTTTTTTTTTAACAATGTAAATATTCCTCTAATTTTTTTACTTTGAAGTTTAACTTCAATTTGCTTAAAATATTTTACTATTCAACTGCTCAAATCTCTCCAGAGATTTAGTTGTAACCATTGCGATTGTGAATAGCAGTTGAATAACAACTATAATGACAAATGCTCTCTTTATATATTTCATA